>CAKPSA010000051.1 GCA_934183145.1 uncultured Veillonella sp. | reverse complement strand
TAAGTCACGAATTAATACATTAAATGGTATAAGTCCTATTGTTTCTATGATTGCTATAATATTATTAATAGCAGCCATTATTGCTGTTAATAGAGATAAACTTTTAATTTCTGGCCTAGAAACACTAATAGTTGTTGGTATACATAATATACTTGGCATGCTATTAGGATTAGGTGTAGGATATATACTTAAATTAAGATATGATAAAACTACAGCATTAGCGATAGAGGTTGGAATGCAAAATAGCGGGTTAGCTGTAACATTAGCAGCAACAAATTTTGCATTAAATCCTCTAGCAACATTAGTAGGAGCTATCTTTAGTGTATGGCATAATATTTCAGGTGCTATATTTGCAACACTACGTAGAAAAAACAGTTATAATAAAATATAAAGTGTATAATAACAAAAAAACGGCTACAATATGTAGCCGTTTTTTGTTAAATTCTATCTCGTACAAGTCCGATTACGAGACCTTCAATATGACAGTCATCCACAATAATAGGATCAAAATCATCATTTTCAGGTTGTAAACGAATATGCCCATTTTCTTTGTAAAAACGTTTTACAGTAGCTTCATCATCAATACGAGCCACTACAACGTCTCCATTATTAGCTGTATTTTGATGACGTACAATAAGCATATCGCCTTCATACATACCGATATTCATCATAGATTCGCCTTGAACACGAAGTAAGAAACAATCAGAATCTCCAGTCAATTGAACAGGCAATGTAAGGGTAGACTCTAAGTTTTCTACAGCGGTAATAGGCATACCAGCTTGAACAGTACCAATAAGAGGTACTTGTTTAAGGCCGGCCCCTAAAAATTCAAAGTTATCTGAACTGGAAGTTTCATTACCATCTACAGAAATGGAAGGTTTTGTATCCTCTAAAACTGTAATAGCACGGTTTTTATTAGGATCTCGTTTTATATAACCAAACTTTTCAAGAGCATTCAAATGAGATTGTACAGTAGATGTAGAACTAAGTCCTACATGTGTACAGATTTCACGAACTGTAGGACAACGATATTCATTATGTAATGAGTCTTTAATAAAATCTAATATACGGCGCTGTTTAGTATTAATATCTGTAGCAGGGCGTCTCACGATGAACCTCCAAAGTCAATATATTGTAAATATTTTAATGCGTAAAAAATAACACATGTCATACTCTATAATAAAAAAGTAAGATAATTACTAACTTACATACTTATTATAGGCAATTTTAAAAGTTTTTGCAAACATTTGTTCTAAAAGTCTTGACCGAACATTCGTTCGTGTGCTATCATATGCATGTAAACAAACAAATGTTCTCAGATATTATGTTCGATATAAATGTGAGGTATGAGATGAAAAATATATTAATGATGCTAGGAATGTGCTTAACAGTATTATTTGGTTATAATATGACAAATCCTGTAACAGATACAAATACACATGCAGTACGTGAAGTAAAGGTACAAGCAGGCGATACTATGTGGGATATTGCAGCTCGTACAGCTCATAAAGATATGGATGTTCGAGAAATGGTATATACCATGAAAGAACTTAACAACATCAGTGATTCTGGTACACTTGTACCTGGTACAGTATTAAAGGTACCAGCACATAAATCTGATAGTCCAGTTAGAGCTTTGGACTATGTGGCTCAAAACTAAATATATATGGGGATATCCCACGCAAAAAAGCAGCTACTCGTTAGAGATAGCTGCTTTTTGTTATATACTTTATTTTATTAACTGATATATGATTGTTATCTAAATCGCTTTTCAAAGATTGTTGAAATAGGGTTGTCTACAAACTTATTCGCTTCATTAATATAACGACGAACCATATTAACACTATGATGACGTGTTTGACGCATAATATTACGTTCTTCTACACCATAAGCTGCGGCAGTTGTTGCAAAGCCATGACGTAGACTATGGGCACCATACATAGTTGGATCAAGACCGATAAGAGAAATATATTTTTTTACGATTTCTGCAATCATCTTATCGGATATAGCCGTTTTACGTAATGACATATTTTTAGTAAAACCTCTAAATACAGGGCCTTCAGAAATACCAGAAGCACGTAACCATTGTTGTAAGGCCCGTACAGCATCTAAAGGGGAGCCAGGTATATGAGGAATGGCTACCACAGCACCTTGACCTTCTTGGTCCGCTTTTGAGGATGGTACAAATATTTCAACACCTTGCGGAGAAAACTGAAGATGCTCTACTGTAATAGCTGCAATTTCACTACGACGAAAAGCACCCATAAATCCAATTAAAAGAATAGCCTTATCTCGTAATAGCTGTAATTCAGGTACATCTAGTTTAGTCATACAATCTAGAATATCTTCAATATCTTCTAATAGAACTGGTGTCTTACCTTGTTGGAATGTACCTTTTAAACGTCTAATCCCTCGTAACGCTTGTTTTACGATTGGTGCCATACATGGATTATCCCGATGTCCAGAGGCATTATAATTCTCAGATATAGCGCTAATACGACGAGAGATTGTATTTGCCTTAGCATAATCAGCAAGATCATTAATATAGTTCACTATGGTTTCTGGTGTAGCCGGAAAATAAGCTACCTTTTGATAGGTACACCAATCAACGAAATCATCCCAATCTGATTCGTAAGCATCTACAGTATTCTCAGCCTTAGATAATAATATGCTTTGTTTAGCTTTCATAGACAACTTGGTACTATTCATAAGCGCATCATTATTGCGCAAATAGAAATGTTTTTGTTGTTCCTTAGACTCTGACATAATTCACCCTTACCCCTAAAATTATCAATATAATTGTACCATAGAATAGAAGCTTATATGCTATAATTAGAGAATATAATGACTAATTTGGGAGATTTTATAAAAAATGAGTAAAAAACATATAATATTAGGAACTATGCTAATCCTGCTGAGTACGAGCGGTTGCTCATACATCCCAACAGAAAATACATCTTATGGTGTATACTACAATGATACTGATATATCTAATACACCAAAAAATGAATTACAAGCTCGTATACAAGAGCTAAATAATAAAATACCGCAACAGACTATATCCATTGATATGGGTAATAATAAAAATAAACAAGCTACGTATCATGATTTAGGAATTCAAGTAGATACAGAGACAGTAGTAAAAGCTATTTCTACTTATGGTTATGAAGATAATTGGTTGACATTACTTTCACATAGGTTTTACGCCTTATATTATGGCCAACATTTTCAGCCACAATTTAAGCTAGATGAAGTAAAAAGTAAAACCTACCTTACAGAGCTAGCTAAATCAATTGATACTCCAGGACATGATGCATATCTAACTATTGAGAATGGTCAAGTTGTATTCCATCCTGCTAAAGAAGGTAAACGCATTGATATTGATGCAACCTTACAAAATCTTAAAGACCAATTGCAATCTGGAGAAAAAATCACGTCTCTTTCTATGGTATTTACCTCTAAAAATACCATTAAGGTTACTGATTCTGATTTAAAACCATTAAATACCGTTCTAGCATCATTTAGTACTGATTTTGATCCAAATAATGAAAGCAGAACCCATAATATTCAACTTGCATCTGATAAAATCAATGGTACTCTAATTAAACCTGGTACAGAATTCTCCTTTAACGATGTTGTAGGTGAACGTACTGCTGAGGCTGGTTATGATGATGCACCTGTAATGATTGATGGTAAGCTTGTTCCTGGTATTGGCGGTGGTATTTGCCAAGTTAGTTCTACCATCTTTAATACAGCCTTATTATCCGGTATGAATATTGTAGAACGTACACCTCACTTTGAACCGGTTGGATATATTCAAGCTGGTCGTGATGCTACAGTAGCATGGGGCTATTTAGACTTTAAGTTTAGAAATCCGTACCAGCAATCCATTTATATTCTCAGTGTGATGAATCACGGAACATTAACCATCTATATTATAGGTACTGCTCAAGACAAGCCTAAAAATGTATCTATTTCAGTTGGTGATCGTAGTGAAATACCAAATAAGACAATTACACGCGTAGATCCATCTTTAAAAGAAAAAGAAGTACAAGAGGGGCATGTAGGCTTAACAATGAATACTTATAGAACCATTACATATGGTAATTGGGTTACACAAACTGATTCCTTTGAATCTGTATATGATCCAGTAGATACGATTATAACAATGCCACCAGAAAGTGCTACTAAAAAAACAGATAAAAAGAAACCATAATTAAAGATTTTATTAAATATAGCCTAAACTATTGACCATGAAGTATAAATAGTTTAGGCTATTATTTGGATGTAAATGAGAAAGTGATATATACATAGTATAAAGTATATAGAAATCCAATACAGAATATTGAGGATATAATCTACATTCATCCATTCTCAATAATTATCATTTAACAAAATAGAAGAGGAAGCTATGGACACAATCTTACAATTTGATCACTCTTTGATCTTCTATGTACATGATCACCTTGTATATAGTTTTTTAACGCCTATTATGGCATTTATTTCAAAAATTACTGGCAGTGGTGCCTTATGGATCGTAATTGCCTTATTATTAATGTTACAGAAAAAATATCGTGTATTAGGCGTAGCTATAATAATTGCATTAGGATTTGTATTAATCATCGGTGACCAAGGTTTAAAACCACATGTAGCTAGATTAAGACCATTTGTAGATTTTCCTAATGTAACAGTTCCATTAGAGTCTGCATTACCAAAAGCAAGTAGTTATTCATTCCCGTCAGGCCATAGTTTTGGTTCATTTGCGTCAGCCATGACTATTTACCTTGGCTTGAGCCAAATAGCGCCTAAGAAGCGATATTTGGGAATTATAGCATTACTTGGATCATTAGTAGTAGCATTCTCTAGAGTATATCTATTTGTACATTATCCAACAGATGTATTAACAGGCTTAGTATTGGGAATCATCGTAGGTTTCATTGCTTGGAAGCTTGCAAGAATTGGTTGGAACTGGTGGACTAACCGCCATAATGATGTAGAATACGAACCATATACATTTAAACGTAAATAACCTTAAATAGCTAAAAACTAGATAGCATAAGAGATTGGGCCATTTAGGCCCAATTTTTTTAATATAATTACTTCCGATAATATATCGTTATCGGAAGTAATTTAAAAACAAATAAAAACTAGCCTATATATCTATAAGCTAGTTTATTTACATTACAAGCCAAATAAGTATTTAAATTAATCAACCAATAGATCCTACTATTTCATCTTATGTAATATAATGTTTAGTATCTAATACAAATATCTTTTATATAACATCATTTTGGCTATATATATTTATATAAGACTTACATAACCTTAATATATATCAAACTAACTGTATTCTTAGGCTTCCTTATTTTATAAAGGTTTGTGGTAACTACATTTTCATTATTATAGATACATGTGTAGAATTATTATTATTTAATTTTAAATACATATTGAAATTTTTGATGTATAGTTGTAAAATAGTCATATAAATTATGTAATTTACTCATATTAACTCTCACGGAGGTATTATATGTGCTGGTGTGATATCGTAAGTAAAGCTAAAATTGGCAGTTTAAAACATTTAGGTAATGGTATGGAAGGTTCTTTAAGATTCTTAGCAGAAATTATTGTAGGTCTTAGTATCCTTCGTGTATTCGTTAACTGGATTTTTGGTATTTAGACCTTACTATTAAATATGAATATATAAAAGACGCTTAGTAATCTAAGCGTCTTTTTTTGGTATCTATTAAGTTATCAATCGTTATATATTTACATATATGACTAGAATATATTATAGGTATGCTTCGCTGCAATCAATATATTCTATAATCAATTGGCAAATTTGACCGTCTTTATCAAAAGCCCAATATACTGGATATAAACCATCACCAAATCCCGATTGAATCATAGGTACTGTTAATTCAGTTTCAGGAATTGTAAAGTTGATCCAATCCCCTTTAGACCGTTGATATTGCGGATATGCTAATGCATTTAATTGGAATAAGTCACTGTAGTAATCATCATAGATATTTTTGTCAGGATAGTTTGTATGCCATTGATCATAAAACTTTCTATAGGTTTCTATAGTTTCTACATCAACCACAGTAGCAAGTCCAGAGTCAACAGGGAATCCGATATAGCTTTCACCATCATCAAGATCTGTTAAATCTTCCGTACCTTTTAAGGCCAATTCATAATTCACAGGCTCATTACCATTAAAAACAACACGGCTTGCCACATAGCGATATTCATTTGGCTCCATTTCAATAATTTTTGTTTCCAATAAATAGGTACCTGGTTCTACCGTTCTAATATATGTATCTGGTTTATTAGGTAATGTTACCAAAGGATCACAGCATGTAATATGACCAGTTGGAAATGTTACAGTCCACATTGGCAATGTATGCAACGGAAAGCCTTTTAGCTCTTTACGGTTAAATAAATCATGATATGGTACGGTAGGTTTTAATTTACCTTCAGAACCTAAACGATTAAACGTTTGAATCCATTCACTTGTCAATTTAGATTGTTCCATATTACTCCTCTGCTTCGTGTTTACAATGAATATACTCGCCCTCTAACACTTCATATGCTGCTGTTTTGCGTATAATTTGTTTAACTAAAGTATCTAATTGGGAGCCATTTGTATAGTCTGCTGGTGCATAATAGCGTATACGGTGATGACGCATCATTTTATATACTTTATCTTTGTCCTTTTTAACAGGATCATAAACACCGATAGAATGACCTCCATTTGCGTTAACAAGACTCATGCAAGGAATATCTGTATCACTATCCCCAATATAAATCATATTTCGGAATGGGACACGTTGGTCCTCAGGCTTCACATAATCATTAACACCTGTATCATTAATATCTAGAATTCCCTTTTGAATACGGAACAAAAACTGAGTTTTATTCGTATAGTTAATTGCTTGCGCAGGCCATACGGCTACACCTTTATCATCGAACATGAATGCACTAGCATAGATTTTGGTGAAAGCTCCCTCTTTCGCCATTTCTGTGCCTTCAATCATCTCTTTCAATCCAGAAGAGATAATATAATGTTCAATGCGAACCCCATGTTCTAAACCATACTCCCGAATACGTTCAAACCAAGTGCGAACACCGTCATACAATTCTACTTGATTACCATATTCCATGAGCTTTTCTTTAGTCACATAAAATCGACCTACAGCCTCTTGGATCATCTTGTACATATAGGCTAAGTTATTATCCATATCATTTTTCTTAGCTAATTCATTTGATTCGTTCCAGAACTGCTTGATTTGCTCCTCATCATAGCCAACAGATTGAATAAAGCCTTGTGCCTGCATATCATCCGGTGTTAAGGTCTTATCAAAATCGTAGCACATGGCAAGAACTGGCATAGATACTTCACGTGATACTAGGGATGAATCTTTAGTCTCACTTTTGTAGATTATCATACTCCACCTCCTTGTAATAAAAAACAACTAAACAAATAATAAGTCTATTCACTCTCTTATATTCCTGAGGTGTCCCTTTGACAACCCCCGTTGCTATCTATTTTACATGATACGTCAACGACATAAGCGTTATATAGAATCGTAATTCCAACTAAAACAGAGTTTCTTGCTTATAATTTGTATCTATAATCCAGCTTTTTTCCATACTTTCTTTAATAATTGCTGTTTTTGAAAGCTGTCCAATAAGCAAGCTAGAGTTCGGATCATGTAGCAAACGATTTTGACGAACTGCCGCCTGATTTGTATTGGCATAACAATAACGACAAAAATGACTACAGCTATCATAGGCACCTATATCACCATGTAAATAGCAATTACATTCTGGTCTTGCTGGTGTGCGTTTAGGAGCTTTTAACGTAACATTCCAAGCCCGTTCATAACATTCTAAAGTTAGACACCCTTCCGTATTAGCCCCTAACTCTTTAAATATAACTCCTTCTCCACAAGTTTTAAGATCCATATTGTAAGAATGAGCTATAGAAATAAGTTCTTTAATGATTTTTTGTTGCATATCAATGCTTGGTCGATAACCTTCAGGAAAGTTCTGCACAACCTTATCAAAAACATCTAAGAAACTTACAACAACCGTATCCGTATATCCTTCTAGCGCCTTAGCCATGTTATAAAAGCTTTCAAAATGAAAATCTATTGTATAGTTTGAGGTTAAAATAATAGGATCATAACGCCATACCATAGATGGAGGATTCAGCTTCGTTGATATTTGTTTAAATCCGTCTATTACACAATCCGCTTGAGGCACATAGGGCTCAATATCCCGTCCATAAGGAGTTATGGTCATATGCCAAAATTGCCGATAATCGTTTATTTCATGTAATAAGGGAATAAAAGGCAAAGGATTCTTAGTACAAAAAGCAATACCATCTACCACATCATGATTAATGGGATACCGTGTTATCTGCATTGGATTATAGGGATTGCGTACATCCACAAATCCTTGATGAACACGATTAATTAACCATTGCCCATAAAGGGCAGGAATATCCGTACGTTGTCCCGTCTGTAAAATCATTGTCCTGCCCTTTCATAAAACAAAAATATAGATGTATTATATCATACTCAATATTAATTATTTATGTAGTAAGTGTGATATTTATAGTATGGTACATTCTCATTTTATGGTACTATTAAGTGTATTAAAAATGAGGAGAATTAAAAGATGAACGATATATTTGAAAAAAATCATCCCATGAAAGATGACAAAGAGTTTATTACCTCCTATTGGAGTGATAGAGCTCGTGATTTTGGGTCATTGCGAGCTAAAGAATTGGAAAGCCCTAAACTTAAGCTTTGGCGTGATGAATTGATGAGCCATATCTTTGACTCTGATCGATCTCTACGCATTTTAGATATTGGCTGTGG
>CAKPSA010000050.1 GCA_934183145.1 uncultured Veillonella sp. | reverse complement strand
TAAGTAACACCATCGATTTCTACCACCATATGGAAGGTTTTTGCATGGTCAGGGCCACTTTCACTGAGTAAGCGATACACTATATGTTTATCACCATCTCGTTGTACATATTCTTGTAACAAAGTTTTATAGTCTTTGCCACGCTTACCTTCTAAGGCTTGCTTGATATACGTAATGAGATGCTTTAAAACAAATTTCATCGCCGTTTGATAATCTGTAGAAATATAGATAGCGCCGATGAGAGACTCAAAGGTATCCGCTAAAATAGAATTACGATCATTACCACCGGAAGCTCGTTCACCATGACCGAGCAATAAATATTGCCCCAATTGCAAAGAACGACTTACGGATGCTAAAGAATCCTCACACACTGTAGCGGCCTTGATTTTTGTCAAATTACCTTCAGCCATGTCTGGATATGTCTTAAATAGGTATTCCCCAATAATAAGATCCAAAACAGCATCGCCTAAAAACTCTAATCGCTGATTGTGATTAATATGCTTTGATTTATGTTCATTCGCATAAGATGTATGTGTAAAAGCACAATCTAAAATGGATATATCTGACACAGGTATGTCTAAACGAGCAACAAGCCCATGAAGAGATTCTTCACGAGCTTGTGTCATCTTACTCTTATGCGCTTCAACAGCTACCATTAGTCTTCATAACGGCGTACGCAAAGTGTACCGTTATGACCACCAAAACCGAAAGAGTTGGAAAGAGCACATTTAACTTGAAGATCACGTGCACCTTCGCGAACATAGTCTAGATCCAAACCTTCATCAGGATTGTCACAGTTGATTGTAGGATGAACTTTACCAGTTTCGATTGCCATCGCCATAACGATAGTTTCGATAGCACCAGCAGCACCTAACAAGTGACCTGTCATGGATTTTGTAGAGTTAACAGCGATATCTTTAGCATGATCGCCGAATAATTCTTTAATAGCTAATGTTTCATTTTTGTCGTTAAGGCCAGTAGATGTACCATGAGCATTGATGTAGTTAACGTCTTTAGGATCGATACCTGCATCTTTAATTGCCAATTCCATACATTTACGAGCTTGTACACCACCTGGAGCTGGTGCAGTAATGTGGTAAGCATCGCCATTAGTACCATAACCTACAACTTCAGCGTAGATATGAGCACCACGAGCTTTTGCATGTTCTAATTCTTCAAGAACAACGATACCAGAACCTTCACCCATTACGAAACCGTCGCGATCGCGGTCAAATGGACGAGATGCTTTTGTAGGTTCGTCATTGCGTGTAGACATAGCTTTCATAGCTGCGAAACCAGCTACAGCTGCTGGAGATACAGCTGCTTCAGTACCACCAGCGAACATGATATCAGCATCACCACGTTGGATGATACGGAAAGCATCGCCAATAGCATTTGTACCAGAAGTACAAGCTGTTACGTCTGTAATAACAGGACCTTTAAGGCCAAGACGGATGGATACACGTGCAGATGTCATATTTGCAATCATCATAGGAACTGCAAATGGACTTACACGGCCAGGACCTTTTTCGAATAATGTTTCATATACTTCATGGATAGAGTCGATACCGCCAATACCAGTACCAACTACAGTACCACAACGATCTAAATCTTGTTTATCCAAATCAAGATCAGCATCTTCACAAGCAAGAACAGCAGCACCGATAGCCAATTCTACAGAACGGTCCATACGACGAGCTTCTTTCTTGTCTACGCCATAGTTTGTAACATCAAAATCTTTTACTTCACCAGCAATACGCGTTGCATATTCAGATGCATCAAAGCGTGTAATTGGCCCAATACCAGATTGACCTGCCAATAACGCATTGTAAAAGTTCTCTTTACCGATACCTACAGGAGTCACTGCCCCTAAGCCAGTAATTACTACACGTTTTTCCAATTATTCCACCTCTTATAGCTATACAGCCCTTTTAAATTAATCAATCTCTGCTACTTGCTGTTTTAGTTGAGCAAAGATATCTTTAACTGGCATAATCTTATCGACTTTTCTCATATTATTGCCAGAGAACACCAAACCTGTTTCCACATCACCTTGTTGTGCGCGAGAAAGAGCACGGATGATACAGAATTTGTGGGAACAATGTTTCAAACAGTTATCACACACCGTTGGAGGTGCTACAGTACCGTCTAATACAGATTCAGCAAATTTATTTTTAATTGCTTGTCCAGGCAAACCTACAGGACTTTGAATAAGTACAATATCCTCAGGATTAGTAGCCCGTACATACATTTTTTTCAATTCGTCAGATGCATTACATTCATCAGAAGCAGCAAAACGACTACCCATTTGAACGCCATTAGCACCTAATTTCAACATTTCTACGATGTCGCGACCATCAAGAACACCACCAGCACCAATAACTGGAATGTTTTTAACAGCAGCTACAACTTCTGGAACGATTTCTCGAGCGGAACGATCCGTACCCAAGTGGCCACCAGCTTCAGAACCTTCTACGATTACTGCTGCTGCACCTAAACCTTCAGAAATGCGAGCTAATTTTGCGGACGAAACAATTGGTACGATTGGCGTACCAGACTCTTTGCCCATTGCGAACATATCTCTTGAAAAACCAGCACCTGCTACTACAAGATCAATGCCCTCTTCGATGGCAGTTTTCACTAAGCCAGCAAATTGTGTTGCGGCTACCATCGCATTTATACCAATAATACCCGTAGGTGATAATTTTCTAGCTAATTGTATTTCGTATCGTAATTCATCAAACGGCAAACCGGATGCTGCAATAAGGCCGATACCACCTTCATTTGCAACGGCTGCTGCCAAGCGAGCTGTAGACAATCTAATCGCCATACCACCTTGAATAATAGGTACTTTGGCCACTAGATTCCCAATGCGAAGTTCAGGGAGCTTCACTATCAAATCCTCCTGTAAATAAAACCGGTTGGGAGGCCACTCGGCCTCCCGTACGGCTGAATTGTCAGCTTTACAGCTTATTTAGCAGAATCAATATATTCTACTGTATCCTTAACGGTTTTGATTTTTTCTGCAACATCGTCAGGGATTTCAACATTGAATTCTTCTTCGAATGCCATGATCAATTCAACGATATCTAAGGAGTCAGCGCCTAAGTCGTCGATGAATGTAGAATCAATGGTAACTTCAGCTTCATCAACGCCTAATTGTTCCACAACGATTGCTTTTACTTTATCGAAAGTGTTCATTGGTGGTTCACCTCCTTTCAAAATGTATTTATATATAGTCTAATTTTGAAACTACATCACCATGCCGCCATCTACATTGATAACTTGGCCTGTAATATAGTTAGCAAAATCGCTAGCAAGGAATGTTGCTACTGTTGCTACTTCTTCAGCATCAGCCATACGGCCCAATGGAATTTCAGCAACCATAGCTTCTTTAACTTTTTCTGGCAATACATCAGTCATATCAGTATTGATAAAGCCTGGTGCAATAGCATTAACAGTAATGCCACGGCTTGCTAATTCTTTAGCACAGGATTTAGTGAAACCAATTACACCAGCTTTAGAAGCTGCATAGTTAGTTTGACCTGCATTACCCATAACGCCCACAACAGATGTCATGTTGATAATACGACCAGAACGTTGTTTCATCATGATTTTAGAAACTGCTTTAGTTACTAAATATACACCTTTAAGGTTGATATCAATAACAGCATCAAAATCTTCGTCTTTCATACGCATCAACAAACCGTCGCGCGTAATACCCGCATTATTTACGAGAATGTCAATGTGACCAAATTCTTTATGAGCTTCTTCTACCATAGAAGCAACCTCATCTGCATTAGCTACATTGGCTTTAATTTTAATGGCTTTACGGCCTAAAGCTTGTACAGCTTCAACAGTTTCTTGAGCTGCACCTTCGCTACCGCTATAGTTAACTACAACATCAGCACCAGATTGTGCCAAATTAATTGCTACAGCGCGACCAATGCCACGGGATGCGCCAGTTACAATGGCTACTTTACCCTCTAAATGCATTTTATCGAACCCCTTTCAAAAATTCAAGCGTTTTCTCTAAGGATGCAATGTCTTCAACATTGGCTAATTCCATATCTTTATTAATCTTTTTAGTAAAGCCAGTAAGTACTTTACCAGGACCTACTTCAACGAAACGAGTTACACCAAAGTTAACCATTTCAGCTACGCAGTCTTCCCACAATACAGGGTTAGCAGCTTGTGTAACTAAGGACTCTTTAATTTCGTTAGCGTTAGTCAAAATCTTACCTGTCACATTTGCTACTACAGGAATTTGAGCATCGCTCACTTGGATTTTGTCTAGCTCTTCTTTTAAGCGAAGAGCTGCAGGTTCCATCAAACGGCTGTGGAATGGAGCACTTACAGGAAGCATAACAGCACGTTTTGCGCCTGCTTCTTTCATTTTTTCTGCTGCAGCCTCCACCGCTGCTGTTTCACCAGCGATAACAATTTGACCTGGACAGTTGAAGTTAACTGCTTGTACAGATCCAACAGAGGCATTCACTTCTTCACAAATTGCTACAACTTGTTCACGAGGCAAAGCCAAAATAGCTGCCATAGCGCCTTCGCCCAATGGCACAGCTTCTTGCATATATTCACCGCGTTTATGAACAACATATACAGCATCTTTAAAATTCAATACCCCTGCTGCTACAAGAGCACTGTACTCACCAAGACTATGACCACCTACAATATCTGGTGTAAAACCTTGTTCTTTAAGAACTTCATAGCAAGCTACAGATGCAGTTAAAATAGCTGGTTGCGTATTAGCAGTTTTTACAAGTTCAGTATCAGGACCTTCAAAGCACAATTTGGAAATGGAATAACCAAGCGCTTCGTCAGCTTCTTCAAAACGTTGTTTCACAATAGGATATGCATTGTACAAATCTTGTAGCATGCCTACTTTTTGGGAACCTTGACCAGGAAAAACAAATGCCGTTTTCATAAGGGCCTCCTTATTTACCAAGACCTTGAAGGTTTTTAATTACACTTTCAGTTTCAGCCATAATATCTTTGATAATAGTTGCACATGGTTTAACATCTGTTAACATACCAGAGATTTGACCGATCATTACGGAACCTTCTTTTACATCACCATCAATAGCAGCTTTACGAAGTGTACCTGCGCCTAAATTTTCTAACTCTTCTTTAGAGCCACCGCTAAATTCAAGGGATTTATATTTATGTGCCAATGCATTATCAATGATACGTACAGGATGACCTGTTGTTAAGCCAGTCATTACTGTAGCGCGGTCTTTTGCTTTCAACACTGCATTCTTATAGTTTTCATGAGCAATACATTCTTCGGATAATACAAAGCGCGTACCCATTTGTACTGCTTGAGCGCCCAATGCAAAGGCTGCAGCCATACCACGACCATCGGCAATACCACCAGCTGCAATAACTGGTACATCTACAGCGTCTACCACTTGAGGAATCAATGCCATAGTAGTAATGTCACCTACGTGACCACCAGATTCTGTACCTTCTGCGATAATTGCATCAATACCACCACGCAATAAACGTTTTGCAAGTAATACGGAAGCAACTACAGGAATTACCTTTGTACCGATTTCTTTCAAAGCTGGAATGTATACGCCAGGATTACCAGCACCTGTAGTAATTACAGGAACGCGTTCTTCCACAACTACTTCCATAACTTCTTTAACAAATGGAGACATGAGCATGATATTACAACCAAATGGTTTGTTTGTACGCTCTTTTAATTTGTGAATTTCATTACGGAAAATATCAGGAGGCATATGACCAGCCCCAATGATACCAAGGCCACCAGCTTCGGAAACAGCTGCCGCTAATTCTGCAGTACCGAGCCAAGCCATACCACCTTGTAAGATCGGGTACTCAATCTGTAATAAATCACAAATGTCAGTCTTAATCATCTTGATGTGTCCTCCTTAATACCATTTCAAGACAAGGCTAGCCCAAGTTAGGCCTGCACCAAATCCTGCAAACGCAACGTTATCACCGCGTTTGAAACGTCCCTCACGATTAGCTTCGTCTAAAGCTATCGCTACAGACGCGGCAGATGTATTACCATACTTATGTAAATTAACAAATACTTTTTCCATCGGCATATGTAAGCGTTTTGCAGCCGAATCAATAATGCGAATATTTGCTTGATGTGGAATGAAGAAATCTAACTCATTAAGTTCCATTCCAGCACGTTCTAAAGATCTTAGAACCGTACGCCCCATCGTTTTAACAGCAAATTTATATACTTCAGGGCCATCCATATGGATGAATGTCAAGCCTTCTTCAACGCGTTGATCATTAGCAACTACAGCTGTACCACCTGCAGGAATACAAAGAGATGGACCACCAGTACCATCAGCTCCCATATCAACACCTTTAATGCCATAACCTTCAGGAACTTCAGATACTACTGCAGCACCTGCACCATCACCAAAGAGGATACATGTGCCACGGTCATTCCAATTCACTCGACGAGAGAGAATTTCTGCCCCTACAACGAGTACCTTTTTATATAAACCAGAGCTAATATAGCTAGCTGCAGTAATCAATCCATAAACAAAGCCGGAACATGCAGCTTGTAAATCATAAGCCGCTGCATTTTTAGCTCCTAAATTCGCTTGTAATACACAAGCTGCTGAAGGAATAATCATATCCGGTGTTAAGGTAGCAAAAATAATCATATCAATGTCTTCTGCGCTAACCTTAGCCATTTGCATAGCTTTTTTGGCCGCCTCAGTTGCCATATAGGATGTATTCATACCTTCCGGTGCAATGCGTCGTTCTTCGATACCAGTACGCTCTCTAATCCATTGGTCATTTGTATCAACCATTTTTTCAAGATCAAAGTTTGTTACTACATTGTCAGGAAGGAAGCTCCCAGTACCAATGATTCCTACCGGTTTACTCATCATAGTCATACTTCAAGGCTCCTTCAATATCCATTGTTTCTCTTATGTGTTGAATAATCTTACGCTCTACTAAATCTCCAGCAATCTCAATAGCAGTTTTAATCTCCTTTGATTTAGAGCTACCATGGGCAATCATAAAGACCCCATTAACCCCTAAAAGCGGAGCACCACCATTTTCTGTGTGATCTAAGCGTTTAGCCATTTTTTTCAAAGCTGGCTTTACAAGCATAGCACCGATTTTAGCAAAGATACTCCCTGCCATAATGCTATCCTTTACTAATTGTGCAAGACCTGTTACTAGACCTTCTGCAAATTTAAGTACCACATTACCTACAAAGCCATCACATACAACAACATCTACAGCCCCTTTAGGAATATCACGGCCTTCAATATTGCCTTTAAAATTGATAGTTTTCATACGTTCCAAAATTGGATATGTGGCTAGAACGACATCGTTCCCTTTTGTGGCCTCTTCGCCAATATTTAACAACCCTACTGTAGGATTTTCTTTACCTAATAAAAGCTTTGCATATTCAGAGCCCATCAATGCACCTTGTACAAGATGTTTTGGTTTACAATTGGAGTTAGCACCTGAATCTAACATAACAGTAATACCACTGACTGTTGGCATCGGAGTAGCAATAACAGGGCGATCAACCCCTTTAATACGACCGAGTCCAAACAATGCAGCTGCTACAGCAGCACCTGTGCTGCCAGGAGCAATTACGGCATCGCAAATATTATCACGAACTAAAGACGTTGCTACCACAACAGATGCATCCTTTTTCTTACGCAACGCTTGTCCTGGATGCTCATCCATACCTATGACTTGACTGGCATGATGTACAGAAATGCGTGGATTCTTAGCTTCATTATTAGCTTCTAATATATTAAAAATTTGCTGCTCATCGCCGACGAGCACCACTTCAATGTGTTCATTTGCTCGTACGGCTTCAATGGATCCTAGTACAGTCTCCAACGGAGCAAAGTCGCCACCCATGGCGTCTATTGCAATTTTCATAATCTACACCCTATTCTCTACGGATTCCATAATAAATTTTGCGCGAAATACTTCTTTTATTTTATCTCTTATAATGACCCAAATAAAGAACTTATTACCACGGCGACGTACAATTTCTGCTTTTGCCACCAAATTGGTACCAGCTCCTACTGGATTCTTATATTTTATATTTCCAACCTCCGCAGAACAAACAGTAGTCCCCATGACTACCTTTGCGAGGGAATTCGCTTGAGCATATAAATACTGTGGCTCTACATATCCAAATCGATCTTCCATGTCAGCAGTAGTTCGTAGCATCGATAATGCTTGTTGCCCTTCCGTGACATCAATCAATTCGCCAACCACTTCATACGGAATGTGTTCTACCGTTTCTTGTGATTGTCCTGTAGCCATGACGCGTATGCGTTCACGCAATTCAGGAATCCCCAACTCTAGTCGATCAAGACGAATAGTTGGCACACTTACATTAAAGTGTGTTGCCAATTCTTCATCAGTAAGAAATGGCGTAATATTCAGTTTTTCTTGTAACTGCTTTTGGCGCTCTTGCTTCTTTAACCGACTCATGGGACCACCTTTTATGACCTAGTATTAATATTACATCCTAAGTATATACAATAATTCCCCTATTGGCAAGGCTTTTCATACATATAGTAACAGATTTTCCTCATATATACTAAATATAGTTATTATTTTATATTTTAGTATCTTTTTGTTTATAAAAGTATAAAAAATGCCACTATTCTACAGCTTTATATTACTATAAAATAATGGCACTGACTAATGCATATCAAGTATATTAAGTTATATATATTACTAAAAGTATACAAAAAAGACGCCTACTACTATAGTAGGCGTCTTTTTTCCGCTCACATATTAAGCATTAGCTACTACTTGCTCACCTTTATAGTGACCACATGTAGGGCAAACACGATGAGGCATCTTAGGTTCGTGGCATTGTGGGCATGCTACATAACCAGGAGCTTCTAATTTCCAATTAGCACGACGGCGATCGCGACGGCATTTAGACAATCTACGCTTAGGTACTGCCATTATCTGCACCTCCTTAGTACAATCATTAGGACAATCTATCATCTTTCTCATCAAGCAAAGCACGTAACTCTGCAAATCGAGGATCCACCACAAAGGATTCACAAGAACAAG
>CAKPSA010000049.1 GCA_934183145.1 uncultured Veillonella sp. | reverse complement strand
CGCATCATGCCACACCTCATTGAGTCGTGCAAAAGCAAAGGTCATAGAACTAATGCCAGGTACGACCTCAATAGGATTAGCAGGGAATTTTTTCTTTAAATATGGCAACAAGCTATAATAGCCTGTATCACCACTAACCATAACTACAACGTCATGGCTATTGAGTTCATGCTCGATTTGCTCAGCTAACAAGCTAAGCTTTCCCGTTACAGGATATGTAATTTGGCCAGGCTCCTGAAAGTCCTCTAAGGACCGTTCGCTACCGACCAATACTGTAGCATGTTTAATTAAATTAAGGCCTTTAGGTACCACATAATCAGGATTACCTGGACCAATGCCTACGATATACAAGGTATGTGCCATTGTTCAAGCTCTCCTATCTCTTTTGCATGCTTATCCATTGCCAAAATCTCGCCCTTTAAGGTCGTAATAATGATACCTACCTCTGCTTCGTTGGCAATATATCGCTCACTACGCAAAGATGCACGATCTACAACGCGTTGGTATACACCAGTCAGTCCTTCGCGCTCTAAAATAGGGAATGTAGACTCTGTGGTTTGGCAATTAAATAACTCTTCACACACCGCTTGGGATGCCCCTTCTAAGGCAGCATAGGCCACGATACTTTCCATGCGGCCATCACTCATGCGATTGTGGGTATGGAAACTACCACTAGCTAGTTTTATTAGCTTACCAATATGACCGATGATCAAGATACGCTTGAAGCCAATTTCAACGGCCTTTTCGAGCATAAAGCCAATAAAGTTACTAGTCTCTGCCATTTGGTTCTTATGAATACCCAATACTTGTTCAGCTAAATCTTGACCAATACGGCCCGGCACGAGAACAGCCGTTTCACAGCCATTGGCCTTCATAACTTTTAGCTGAGGAACCAAAGAGTTTTTGAATCCTTCTTCACTCATGGGCTTAACGATACCAGTAGTTCCAATAATAGAAATACCACCTTCGATACCAAGGGTATGATTCAACGTTTTCTTAGCTAATACCATACCATTTGGTACGCTCACCGTTACCGTCACGCCTTGGCCATGTACACAATGCTCTTCAAAGACGATTTTCATCATCGTCCGAGGCCCTGGATTGATAGCCGGTTCTCCTGGGGGCATAGCAAGGCCCGGTTTCGTTACCGTCCCTACGCCAAAGCCCGCTCGGAATCGTAGTTCACCAGTATCATCGAGTGTTACTGTCGTTTCCACATCATTGCCATGGGTTACATCCGGATCATCGCCGCCATCTTTCATAACGGTTACCTTAGCCTCTGTATCAGATATTACCTCTACGGCTTTAATGGGCACCTCAATATACTGACCTTGAGGATTTTCAATGACCACTTGGTCCACAATGCTTTTATCTAAGAGGGCCAATAAACCAGCTTTCATACCTGCCGTAGCACATGAACCTGTGGTATAGCCACCCTTCATGTCCTCTACTCTCATAAGGCCTCCTACACCGATAGGGTTAGCGATTCCTAGGAATCAAACTAACCCTATCTTTATGGACATATGTTATTAGGAACGGAAGTTAACGAATTGCAATTCTACAGGGATATCCAATTGTTTTAACATTTGGATAACGGCTTGCAAATCGTCTTTATCCTTACCAGATACGCGCACTTGATCTTCTTGGATAGATGCTTGTACCTTAAGTTTCATGTTTTTAATTGCTTTTACTACTTCTTTAGCATTTTCTTTAGTAATACCTTTTTTAATAGTAATTACTTGGCGAACTGTGGCACCAGCTGCTGCTTCAACCTTACCGTAGTCAAGATTTTTAATCGCTACGTTACGTTTAACCATTTTGCCTTTTAATACATCAATAATGGCATTCAATTTATATTCATCATCACCGATGATTTTGATAGTGTCGCCTTCAAGACTAATTTCCGCTTTGGAGCCACGGAAATCATAACGGGTACCAATCTCTTTTTTTGCTTGGTTTACCGCATTATCTACTTCTTGCATATCCACTTCAGACACAACGTCAAAGGAACAATCTTTAGCCATTTTATACCTCCTACACCTGAACCCGTTGGGCATGGGGCTCATAGTATTACTTTCATCATCCTCATATTCCAAGTGAAAGTGTAAATGTACACCAAATCGGAATATATCTCTATAATTATACCTTATAACAGGCTTATTTTCTAGGTAAATCGATTTTTTTAATTATAACTATTATTAATCATAGAAGGATTATCCACGGAATATCTATTGAATAAAAATATAGATTAATATAAAAAATTTATACATATAATCATACTATGCTCAAGAATAGAAAAGACTGCCCTCTTACAAGTGCAGTCTTAACATTATCATTATAAAATTGTGATTTCATCGTAAGTAGGTTGAACTACTAACTCACCTTTAGAGTTGATAATCCCCCATTTACCTTTGATTTTTACCGGACTATAACCATGAGAGAAGCTACCAGTACCAGAAATATCTTTCATAACTGGAGTTTCTGTCACTGTACCATCAAGGGATAGAATCTTATAATTACCTTCTTTGTTATATACCCAAGTATATGTATCACCAAGGAAAGTTTTTACGTTCATAGATTTATCGCCTTTATAGATCACACGACCTGTAGCCATATCTACTACATAACGATTTGTGTCATTAGTAACAGACATTTCATGTTCGCCTACAAAGTCAATAGTATCGTATTTAAAAGGTACCTCTTGTTTGCCTGTTTCCATATCAAAAATACCATATTTATTAGTATCTTTGTTTTTCAATGTTAACAATACATTGTTTACATCAATCGTGCCAGCTTCATAATTACCAGGTTGAATTACATATTGACCTTGACGATTCATAAAGCCTAATTTGTCTTCATTACGAACCAAGGTACCATGCTCTTCCATAGGGTATACATAATCGTTCTTACTGTCGATTACAACAGCACCATTACGATCAATATAACCACGCTTCATACCATCATCTACAAGACCGCCAAGGCCATCAAGATATACGCCACCGTGATTATAGAAATAGCCCATACCTACAAGACCTAGAATACCACCAAGGCCAAAGTGACTTACCTTACGGCGGAATTCAGCGAGGCCATTTTTATATGGATATACTTCATTAGATGGAGCATTAAACAATACAGTACCTTTACCATCAATAGCAACTGCTTTGCCATTAACTTTTACAAAGGCACGGTCCTCACTAAATTTAGTTTCTACATCAGATAATGCTTTAAATTGAGGCTGAATTACTACATTCCCATTAGCATCTTTAAATCCTAGTTTGCCTTTTTCTGTGAAAGCTACATAGGAATCACTTGGATAGCTTTGACTAACAGTTTTAGGATCAAAGTCATTTAGCTCTTTAACGGCCGTATTCTTCTCATTAAGGCTGCTATATAAAGCTTCTTGCGCTTCTTTGCCAGTTTCTAATACAGTACCATCGCCTTTAATATGAGAAATTTTATTTTTACCTTCCTCAACAAAGAACGTACCATCCTTCTTACTTGATGCGTCTAAGGATTTATAGGCTGGAGCGAGTACAACTTGACCTTTTGTACCTACGATACCCCATTTACCCTTTTCTTTTACAAGACCTAAATAGCCCTGTTGTAGTAAGGAATCATCTTTCAATACCTTCATAGCTTTTTTTACACCTGCTGGTGGCTCTTTAACAGCACCAGAGATTGGTACAAAAGTATCAAGTCTGCCAATACCTACGCCTACAGATATACCACTAGAACGGCTAGAAGATTTTTCTGTAGAATTTGTTGTAGATGTAGATACAGTCGAACTATGTTTCTCACTAGTTACACGTGTACTAGTAGATGTTTTTGTATCTTGATTTGTCACAGTTGTACTACTAGTAGATGTTGTTGCTGCGAAAGCACTTGTAGACATAGCCGCCAACACACAAGCGACTAATAAGGATTTCTTATTCAGTTTCATAAACCTCTCCTTTTACAAAGCAAACCATATAATCGTCAATATATGATTTTAAGAAATTGAACTGCCAAAGCATTCAAATAAATAAAACACCAATACATAAAAAATATATAAAAAACATTAATAAAAATTATACTATACAATCTCATATAAAGACAATAAATTATGAAAAATTCTTCATCCACTATTTATTTGGTATAATAATATTCATGAAAACAGCAACTATTATCGACTTGATTGTAGATTCCAACGTACATACACAGTCTATGAATCACATTATAAAACAACAGCATATTTCTCAACGTATGCGACGGCGTTTGCGAAATGACGGTATTATAACAGTCAATGGCAAACCAGCCTCTTGGAATACTCTTGTCCACGGTGGAGACCATCTCGTTATGAAGTTAACACCTGAACAAGAATTTAGTTTAAACCCTATGGATTTAGATATCGTATACGAAGATGAGTATATCCTAGTCATTAACAAAGAGGCTGGTATTCTAATGCATCCTACCTCAACGGTACGAGATCATACATTAGCTAACGGCGTTCTACATTACTACCAAGAGACAAATCAGCATTATGATTTCCATCCTGTCCATCGATTAGATAAGGACACCTCTGGGATTGTTATCATTGCTAAAACCTCTGTAGTACAACATGCTTTTGATAAAAAGAGAACTCATTTCCATAAAAACTACGATGCCATTGTAGAAGGTCAATTACCTACTAATCATATAAGCGTACAGTGGCCTATCGGACGTAAGCAAGGTAGTATTATCGAGCGTTGCTGCACGAATGAAGGTAAACCTGCTCATACAGATATAACTGTCATTGAAAGTAATACCATTGTAAAGAATAAGATGGAGCAATGCTTTACCCATGTCCGATGTTTATTACATACGGGGCGCACTCATCAAATTCGGGTCCATCTATCTCAACTAGGATATCCACTTGCTGGCGATGATCTGTACGGTGGCCACTTAGAATATATTCAGCGTCAAGCACTCCATGCGTCACGGGTTAGCTTTTACCATCCCATGACGGATGAGTGGCTAGAATTACAGGCCTCCATACCATCAGATATGGAGGCATTGCTCACCAACTAAACTAAGATATTACTACTAAGTTAATACTAATCCATAGAAATTAACCCACATGGGCCATAAAATTAGACGAAATTTATGCATAAGTTATACAAAAAATATTGGCCCTTTATAGTGTTTCTTGATATACTTAACTTGAATTGATATATGATTGCAATACACTAGTATTTCATCTAGCTCATATGCGCTAGAAAGACTAGCAGTCACAGTATTAATAACATGATATGACAGGCCCTATGGCCAAGGAGGACAACATGCCATTAGTTACTACTACAGAAATGTTCAAAAAAGCCTATGAAGGCGGCTATGCTGTTGGCGCTTTCAATGTAAACAACATGGAAATCGTACAAGGTATCGTAGATGCAGCCAAAGAGGAACAATCCCCTCTTATCTTGCAAGTATCTGCAGGCGCTCGTAAATATGCTAAACATATTTACCTTGTAAAACTCGTAGAAGCAGCTCTTGAAGACAGCAATTTACCAATCGCTCTTCACCTTGATCACGGCGATTCCTTCGAAATTTGTAAAGACTGTGTAGATGGTGGTTTCACATCCGTTATGATCGACGCATCTCACCATGATTTCGATGAAAACGTAAAAATCACTAAACAAGTTGTTGAATATGCTCACGCTCATGGCGTTGTAGTAGAAGCAGAACTAGGCCGTTTGGCTGGCGTTGAAGATGATGTAAACGTATCTGATGCAGATGCTCGCTTCACAGATCCAGAACAAGCTGCTGAATTCGTACATCTTACAGGCGTAGACTCCTTAGCAATTGCTATTGGTACTAGCCACGGCGCATACAAATTCAAAGGCGATCCTTACCTCGACTTCGATCGTTTGAAAAAAGTTGGCGAATTGTTGCCTGACTTCCCAATCGTATTGCATGGCGCATCCTCCGTATTGCCTGAATTCGTAGCAAAATGTAACGAATTTGGTGGCAACATTCCTGGTGCACAAGGCGTACCTGAAGAAATGCTTCGCAAAGCAGCTCAAATGGCAGTTTGCAAAATTAACATCGATACAGACCTTCGTCTTGCTATGACTGCATCTGTACGTGAATACTTGGCTCAAAATCCATCTGAATTTGACCCTCGTAAATACTTAGGACCTGCTCGTGATGCTATTAAAGGCATGGTAGCTCACAAAATTAAAAATGTATTGGGTTCTTCCAACAAACTATAATCAATGGCTAGTGGATTTTTAAAAGGAACCTTAATTTTAACCATTGCCGGTTTCGTAGTGAAAGCCATCGGTAGTATTAACTGGATTCTTCTATCCCGCATCTTGGGTGGTGAAGGCATCGGTATCTACCAGATGGCCTTTCCTATCTATTTGTTACTATTACAAATTTCGAGCGCAGGTGTGCCGATTGCCATCTCTATTTTGACGGCAGAACGATTAGCGTTACACGACTTTGGTGGTGCTAAGAGAGTATTTAATATATCTTTTACAATGTTAACCATTACAGGCTTTATCGCCAGTCTCGCCATGTACTTTGGTGCAGATTGGTTGATCTCTAGTGGTCTCATTGCTGAAAGCCGTGCCTACTACTCTATCATCGCGCTCGCTCCGGCAGTATTCTTTGTAACGTGGATTTCCTGCTTCCGCGGGTATATCCAAGGCTATGAAATGATGACGCCAACGGCGGTCAGCCAAATCGTAGAACAACTGTTACGTGTTATCGTCATGCTCGGTGCCGCAGCTATCTTGTTGCCTTACGGTTTACCAGCTGCTGCAGGTGGTGCTAGCTTAGGTGCTGGCGTAGGTGCCTTTGGTGCCTTTCTAGTCCTCTTGTACTACTACTACAAATTACCTAAGACAAGTAGTACTGGTGAAAGCTACGATGGTCCTCGTGAATCAGCTAAAGAAATTTTGTCACGACTCTTAACCTTGTCTATTCCCATTTCTTTAGCAAGTATCATGTTGCCATTAACAGCCAACCTCGATTTGCTCATCGTGCCACGTCGACTCTTGGATGCTGGCTTCCCGATGAACGAGGTAACAGAACTGTTCGGTTACCTTACAGGTATGGCGGTACCACTCATCAACTTGGCTACCATCATTACAGCAGCCCTTGCAACAAGCATTGTACCAGCTATTTCTCATGCCTATGCAAAACGCGATCATGAAGGCATTTATGACCGCACTGCAGGCTCTATGCGACTAACATTCATGGCAACGGTACCATTTACAGTGCTATTGTATGTACTTGCTGCGCCAACAGTTACCTTGATTTATAATGCACCTAAGGCAGAATTAGCTACTCAAATCACTGCGTTCTCTATCTTCTTCCTCGGTGTACACCAAGTAACAACAGGTATCTTACAAGGTCTCAACAAACCTCGTATTCCTGTAATTAATATGGGTATTGCTTTAGTTATCAAGGTCATCCTTAACTGGACATTGACGGCTATCCCATGGCTTGGTATCGGTGGTGCTGCGTGGGCAACCGTTGCTGATATTGGCTTTGCAGCGTTACTCAACTTGATTTACATCAAAAAATACACAGGCTACTTCCTCGATATTTCCCTACTTTGGAAAAACGTGGTTAGCGCCGGTGTTATGGGTATACTCATCTTTATGAGTTATCACTATTTAACAGATATCTTACCTATGTGGGCTAACTTCATACTTACTGGTATCGAAGGCCTATTGCTCTACGTCATTATCATGGTTCTTCTAAAAGGACTTAATAAAAACGACGGTGCAAGCATGCCACTCATTGGTAGATTCTTTAGATAACGACTAAAAGAGGTTTAACACTCAGGTGTTAAACCTCTTTTTCACATATAAAAAGGTCTGACTATACAGTCAGACCTTTTAATTTATGCTGTAATGCCTATCATAGTTAGGATTTCCATAATAATTGGTATAGCTACCACAAATAATATAGTACTAATCATGACAAGTCCTGTAGCAAATGGCAAATCAGCTTTGGCTTCATTGGCTACGATTGGTAACACTGCAATAACGGGCCCCGCAGATTGTACAACGAAGGTAATGATTGCGATTGGCTCTAGGACAATACCTGCACCATATTGTAGTGCCATAATGACACAGAACATAATAATAGGAGAGATAACAAATCGTCCTACGATACCACCAATGGAATCCTTATTGAGTCTCATACTTTTAAGACCTGCATCATGAAGTACAATACCAATATAAATCAAAGATAATGGTGTTACCATATCACCTAAGTAATTCAATGTAGTATGCAAAATTGGTGCTAAAGGAATTTCAAAGAATAAGAATATCAATGCTACAAAAAATCCTAGCAATGGTGGAGGTACTAACTTCTTCAAATCAAATTTAAACTGCTTTTGCTTTGTTTCTGTAGCTACTTTGCTATTACTTATACCATCAGCTTTGTTATTATTAAAACCTAATTCAGTATTGGGCAGTGGATCTAATTCTATAAGGAATACCCCTACCATCCAAACCGAAATAGTGTTACCGATATAATATAACAAGAAATATGGTAGTGCATCTTGACCAAAGAGTGCAATTTGCACTGGCAAGCCAATGAACAAGCAGTTATCATTAACTACCATATTGATAAAAATGCCACGCCTACCTCGAGGCACTTTTAGTACTTTCATCATGATGAAAGCAACGATATAGGCAATTACATAGGTTAATGTAACAGCTAGCATCCCATATCGTAAATTCCATAAATCCGATGTATGTAGATGATGTAATACAGATATGAATACACCGGCTGGTAAGGCAACAGACATGATAAATCTAGATAGATTACCACTAAATATAGGGTGAAACATCCCTCGCCCTTTTAATATATATCCTAGCGAGATCAGCAATACAATAGGTATGATGCTCTGTAAGGATGTAAGAAAAACCATAGTAAACCTCCCGTACAGTTTCTTTGTAATCTATCATACCATGTTTTTAATAAAACATATACGAATATAATTTTCCTACAAAACTAATATGAATTTTAGAAAATGTATCAATGTTAACATATTTTAGGATGTATAAGTTTTATAATTAATTACAATAGTAGTATTATTTATTCACGAATATTTGATATACTAAAATTATACTAGTTGTACAAATTTTTACACATATGAGGTGATATTATGACAAAACCATTCATTGGTGTATCTGGCAATATCTTACGAGATAACGG
>CAKPSA010000048.1 GCA_934183145.1 uncultured Veillonella sp. | reverse complement strand
ATATCTAAATTTTAGCAAAAATAAAAGGCTGCCAACGGCAGCCTTTTATGAACATTAGCGTTTTTCGCGAATACGAGCAGCTTTACCAGTAAGGTTACGTAAGTAGTACAATTTAGCACGACGAACAACACCACGGCGCATAACTTCGATTTTAGCTAAGCGTGGGCTGTGAAGTGGGAATGTACGTTCTACACCTACACCGGATGCAATACGACGAACTGTGAAAGTTTCACGTACGCCACCGTTTTGACGTTTAATTACCAAACCTTCGAATACTTGGATACGTTCACGAGAACCTTCCACTACTTTTACGTGTACGCGAACTGTGTCACCAGCGCGGAAAGTAGGGATGTCTGTACGAAGTTGTTCTTGTTCAAGTACGTTAATAATGTTCATTGTTTCCTCCTGTTTGCAGACATTCAATACCTACACCTTATAGGCAGCGGACTGTCTCAAATTAACAGCAATATAGTATCATAAATCACGTACTGTTCGCAAGTATTTTCTATATAATTTTGAAAAACTAATTATTTACTTAAGATTGGGCGCTTTAACTTACCTAACAAGCGATATAAATCATCTTTTTCATCATCAGAAAAATCAGAAAATAATACATTAAGAAATTGATCATACGAATGTAATAATGATTTACCTAATCGCTTACCCTCTTCCGTAAGACCGACTACAGAAATACGTTTATCCATATAATCAATATGCTTTGTGACATACCCTAATTCAATAAGTATATCCGTCTGCTCTGACACTGTAGCAGGACGCATATTAAGAGCATCCACTAATTGTTTTTGAGATGCTCCTTGAGATCGCATATATAATTCTATAATTATTTTATCACGAGACTTTTCTTTACCGTTTGGCACCTTACATAAGGCTTTATATAATTCATCATGATTCATGATAGTTATCTCCTCATACAACTTTGTATATTATAAGTATTCGCCATGGTCTCAAAAATTCCTGCATAAAATATGTATATTCTTCGTAAAAGCAAAAAGAGGTACCAAATGGTACCTCTTCTTTCATATATTTCTGTAAAAGTTTAATGTATCTAATACAAAATATATTATTTTAATGCACTAATATCGCCGATAATAGCCATTACATTGTACGCTAAACGAACAAGTTGTAGACGGTTAGCTTTAATAGCTTCGTCTTTATCCATAACCATTACATCTTCAAAGAATTTGTTGATGGCTGGAACCAAGGTAGCTGGAACCGCTACAACTGCATCATAATCATTAGCTTCCCATGCTGCTAGGCTAGCTTCAGATGCTTTGGAAGCAGCTTCGAACAATGCTTTTTCCGCATCTTCTTTCAACAAGTCGCTATTAACGCCTGTATATTCTACAGCTTTTACGAGATTGTACATACGAGTATAAGCTTGAACAAGCTCAACGTTTTCATCGATGCGGTTTGCTAACAATGCATTTACAAGACCTTCAGCATCAGCAACGGACAATTCGTTGTTGGACAACAACAAGTCGATTACATGATGAGGAACTTCGCGATCAAGGAAGATATTTTTCAAACGAAGTGTGAAGAATTCTTCTACTTGGCCAAGCAATTCGTCTTGTTTTTCAGCTGGTACATTAAGTAATTCCATAGATGCTTTGAAGATTGGACGCAAGCTGATGTTCCAGTCACTACCAAGCAAGATGTTCAAGATACCAATTGTTTGACGACGCAATGCATATGGATCTTGAGAGCCTGTAGGAATTAAACCACGGCTGAAAGTAGCAACAATATTATCTACTTTATCGATGATGGACAATACTTTACCAGCTTCAGTTTGAGGCAATACATCACCTGCAAAACGTGGTAAATATTGTTCAAAAATAGCTTCTGCTACCTCTTCGGACTCACCATCAAGTAAAGCGTATTCTTTACCCATTACACCTTGTAATTCAGTGAACTCTGTAACCATACCTGTTGTAAGGTCAGTTTTAGCAAGCTCTGTAGCGCGTTCTAACACAACAGCTGCATCTTCGTGCAAGCCACATTCTTCACCAAATACACGGCCCAATTTAAGCAAACGTTCAGTTTTATCTGCTAAGTTACCAAGACCTTCTTGGAATACGATTTTAGTTAAACCATCTTGACGGTCGATAAGAGGTTTCTTGCGGTCTTCGTTGAAGAAGAATTTAGCATCATCAAGACGTGCGCGCAATACACGTTCATTACCAGCTTGAACTACTTCGATGGAATGATCGGAGCCGTTACGAACTGTTAAGAACATTGGCAATAATTTGCCCTCTTGGTCAACCAATGGGAAGTAACGTTGATGGTCTTTCATTGGTGTAATGATAGCTGCATCTGGAAGTGCCAAGTAGGACTCTTCAAAGCCACCACACAAAGCTGTAGGCCATTCAACAAGATAGTTAATTTCTTCTAACAAATCATCATCCCAAACGATGGATGCATTTTTAGAAGCTGCAATATCATGTAATTGTTTGGAGATCAATTTACGACGTGCGTCTTGATCAACCATAACAAAGTTTTCTTTTAATGTGTCTACATAGGATGCCGCATTTTTAATAGTGATTTCATCAGCACCTAAGAATCGATGACCACGTGTTACATTACCAGATTTTACAGTAGCAAATTCTACAGGAATTACTTCTTCATCAAGTAATGCTACAAGCCAACGTACAGGACGTACAAATTTAGCATCTAAATTGCCCCAATGCATGGATTTAGGGAAGTTAAGACCTGTAATCAATTGAGGTAACATATCTGTGACGATATCTTTTGCAGGTACGCCTGCAGTTTTAGTTTCAGCATAAATATAGCCGTCTTCTACAACGAGATCAGCTACATCAAGACCTTTACCACGAGCAAAACCGATAGCTGCTTTTGTTGCATTACCATCAGCATCATATGCGATAGATGCAGAAGGACCTTTATGTCGTTCGCTGATTTCAGCGGATGTGTCAGCAAGACCTTTCACGATAAGAGCCAAACGACGTGGTGTGCCGTATGTTGCGATGCTTTCAAAAGGAAGATGGGCATCATTTAATTTTGTTTCAGCCAATTGTTTCAATTGACCTAAGATATTTGGCATAAAGCCGGCAGGAATTTCTTCTGCACCGATTTCAAATAATAAATCCTTTGCCATCTTATTTATCTCCTTTCAAAAGTGGGAAACCTAATTCTTCGCGTTTAGCGAGGTATTGTTGTGCACAAATACGAGCTAATGCACGTACGCGGCCGATGAAAGCAGTACGTTCGCTGATGGAAATAGCACCACGGGAATCAAGCAAGTTGAATGTGTGGGAACATTTCAATACATAGTCGTAAGCTGGTAATACATAACCGGCTGCACAAACGCGTTTTGCTTCTGCTTCGTACATATCAAACAATTTGAAAAGCATATCTGTATCTGCTAATTCAAAGTTATATACGGATTGTTCAACTTCGTTTGCATGCCAAACATCACCATATGTAACATTTTCATTCCATTTAAGGTCATATACGTTTTCTACACCTTGAATGTACATAGCCAAACGTTCTAAACCATATGTAATTTCTACGGAAACTGGTTTACAGTCGATGGAACCAACTTGTTGGAAATATGTGAACTGAGTTACTTCCATACCATCGAGCCATACTTCCCAGCCAAGGCCCCAAGCGCCCAATGTTGGAGATTCCCAGTTATCCTCTACGAAACGGATATCGTGATCTTCAGCATGAATGCCAAGAGTTGCTAAGGATTGTAAATATAATTCTTGGATATTATCTGGAGATGGTTTCACGATAACTTGGAATTGATGATGTTGGAACAAACGGTTAGGGTTATCACCATAACGACCGTCTGCTGGACGACGAGAAGGTTCTACATAACATACAGCCCATGGTTCAGGACCAATAGCGTGCAAGAATGTTGCAGGGTTCATTGTACCTGCGCCCTTTTCAATGTCATATGGATTTTGAACGATACAACCTTGATCGCTCCAGAATTTTTGTAGATTTAAAATAATCTCTTGAAATGTCATTGCTGCCTCCACTTTACACAACCGACATAAAATCAACCATTTCGTTACAAACAAAAAAGTCCCTGTAACGAAAAACGTTACAGGGACGAGTATACCCGCGGTTCCACCCTATTTGGCTTGCGCCCTCTTTTTTCTATGTTGGCCTTTACTAACAGATACCTGCGTTCCTGCCAATGCTCTACAGCGCCTTCAACCAAATGTGAGCTTACACCATCCTCACTCGCTAGAGTGGTTTACTACTCTGCTTCATCGCATATATTATACACAATATTGTAGCAATACAAAGGGATGAATGTCAAACTAATAATTTATGCTAACAAGATTACTTTTAGCCACAATTTATCAAATAATAGATACTATTAATACGAAAATTTAGTCATTCATACCCTCTTTTAAATTCTAGAATCGTTATTAATGTATAAATCAGTATGATCTAGTAACCCAAGTATCACGATCATATCTTGGTTTGGAGTCCTTCTTAGTTATCTCAGATATAATCTTTCTTTCATCTTCTGAGAATTGATCAATACTCTCTAAGATTATAAGTTCATCACCATATGCTCTTTGCAAAGACTCTAAATTACTATCTTCTGGAGATACAAATATTTTACTAAAACCTTTATGATTTGGAATGATACGTACTGTACCATAGGGTAATACATTAACAACAACTATTCCGAAATCTCCATTAGAATATATATATGGAAAATCTGTAGCAAAACCAGTCATATTTTTATTAAGCCCTGTTTGTTTACCATAATCTACAAGAGAGTTTATAAATATTTGATATTCATATATTCTAATTCCAATAAAAATTAAAATAATAACTAGTAACGATAAAACTACAGTACAAATTATTTTTATAAGCTTTCTAATGGGCATAAAAACTCCTTAATTCTTCTGAGGTAAATACAAAAGGTATATTAGTAACTTTATTATTATAAGGTTTTCTTAATCCTAATATCTCTAATTTATAAGCGTTATTAATGGGATTAAGATTAACAGGTAAATTCATTTCCGCGGATTTCCCATCATTATTCCAACGATCTGCAACAGTCATCACACCATGAAATTCATCACTACTCTCATCATAATATATTTTTGGTGAAATTATATATCCCCCAACAGTAAAGTACTGATCCCAGCTGCTACTCCCAATATAAGAACCAATATGTATCCTAGGCTTTTTATCTATTTTTATATTCTTTTCTTTCATATACATTAATGCACTATTAATAGCTTGCTTTTTAAGTTCCTCAGAAGGTTCCATAGACCTGCCAATATTACTATCTCGATTAAAAGTAAGTGTTTGAATATCATTTGGGTCTCCCTCAACATCTTCAATACCATATCTACCAATCAAGTTACGTTTATCTCCATCATATAAGAAAATCTCTGTTGCATCAGCGGTTCCATTAAAACCTAAATCGCGTAATTCACTAATTTGTATTTTTAAAATAGAAAGTGCATCTTTTCCGTCCTTAATACTATAGTTAGCCTCATTCTTGCGACTCTCTAATTTAGCACTATCGTCAAGCTGTAATTTGGCTAATCTTTTATTAACAATTTGCTTATGCTGTTCAGATTTGATTTTATCAATCGTATCTATTGAAGGATCTGGGTTATACCATGGTCTTCCATCTTCATCTAAAGTATAATAAGTTTCTCCATCCTCACCTAAAACCGTAGGATATCCTTGTAACTCAAGAACTTTACCTCTATAAGTTCCATTGAGTACACGATTACCATTTAAAAGCTGGTCATAATACTGCCCATCTTCTTTCTGCCAACCACTATTATGTTCAATAATCATATATCCCTTGGCTTCATAATCTTTAAGATATTTATCATTACTAACAAATTCATTATAATACTCATCTGATAAAGCACTATAATAATCAATATTAGCTTGATTATCGCCCATCATATAAGCAAATAAATTATTAACAAACTTTTCATATGATTCAGTTGTATAATATGGTTGATCTAAATGAATTCCTCCATCTGTAGGATGCACCTCATTATCTGCAGTAAAATAATATTGATGATTATCTCTCTCATATCGCATTAATGCATAATAATAAGCAGCTTTTTTTCTAAGTTGATGTAATTTTTCAGGCTCAGATAAATTATCGACATTCGCAATTAAAATTGCAAAATCATTGTTGAGATTTTGCCTATCCACATGTTCCAACCAGTTATTCTCTCTTGCAATTGAAGATACTGCTGCTCCAGCATCATTTCCAACGGCCTTTCCTATTACTAAACTAAATATCTTCCCTAAATCTTTATTCTTAGTATTATTTAGAAGGATATTAGCACTTGCAGCATTGAAACCATTAAAACCACCATTACCAGATGTCTTTGCAATAAAAGCACCAAATCCCGAATGTAAAAGTAATCTATAAACGCCATTTTCATCCCATTTATTATACTCTTTTAAAAGGCTTTCTGCTTTAGCTTTATCTTTTTTTCGTTTTGCCTCTATAATTTGATTTAATAATCGTGTCTGCTGGTGCGTTGAAATGTCACCAATCAATTTATATCCATGATTTGAAATTTTAGTTAATAGAATTTGTTTTTCTTCTACTGTTTTCTTGTCAAAAATTGGAGCTAATTTATTAAGTGCTTGTTCTGTATCATGATTAATCTTTTCTAAAGATTCTTTCTCTGCAATTTCAATGATACCTTCACTTATAGCAGAATGAGTAGTTGATTTAGAATTACCTTTTACAGGAATCCCCATTTTAGGACTACCAGTAATACCTATTGGATTATTTTTAGAGCGTTTAGTCGTAGATAAACTATATCCAGAGGTTTTTGCTGAATAGGATGCTTCATTTTGAATATCATTCATTTTTAGAGAATTAGAGGATAATTTATTCTTAGATTTATCAGTACTACCTTTAATTATACCACCTGTAAGTGTAGTTGCATTATTTACCTGTACATTATATCCACCATCACCTGCATATATGCCAGCCTGCTCTGTAACACTTGCATAATGACTGTCTGTAGTTCCTCTTGAATTATCAAATCCAACTCTCGCAGGTCCACTCATTCCATAGGATACAGATATACCTTTATTTTTACTTATTTTATGGTAATCATTCGCATCTTGTAAACTTTCAATTTTCAAATCATGCCCAACATTTGTGGTCACACTTTCACCGATGACTTTAGAACCAATAATTTCTGTATCATTTCCAGAGATAGTATTGACTTGGTTACCACGAATAACGCTTCCAGTATGTGTCTTAGTTGTCTCTAATGCATTTTCTTTACCTTTATACACATTGGCATCTAAACCAATAACACCATTACCATGAGGACTAACTGTAGCACCAACAGACCATCCTGAACTTGTATATGTATCACGTTGTACCGAAGAGTTTGTTCCTGCATCTATAGTTAAGTTATTAGATGCATTTAAATTAACCTCAGGAGCCTCTACAACACTACCTGTAATATGAATATTACCTTTATCACGATTAATACTGTCTGCAGTAATACTTACTTTATTTTTGCTTCCTATAGAGCTACCTATATAATTCTCTTGATTAAGTTCACTAATCTGTTTAAATTTGCTCGAACCAACACCAACATGTATATTGAGTAAACTATCTTTTTTTGCTCTATTATTTACATTATTGATCGCAGTTTTAACATCTGGATGCATAGCATTTCTCTCTTCAGGATGTTCTGCCTGATATGCTGTATTAAGTTCATCCGCCTTAGTAAGTATAGCTTTTTCTTTTTCTACAAGTTTTTCTATCTTAGCATTATTATAAGTAGCCCCATCCTTATAAGCGTGTTTTAAAGTATTGCCTGCTTCAAGATACTCTAATGTAGATAATTTGCTATTTTTTCTAGAGTTAGCACGTTTACCCAGTTGTTGAACATTATTTAATTCATTAACAATCTGACCACCAACACTTACAGTAAGACCGGAACGCTTCTCCTCATGACTTTGAACTACATGTGCTGTATTATGCTTCCCATCAACAATTACATTTTGAGCAGAAAGATCTGCAGGTTGATTACTAAAATAGTTTGTCGTAGTACTATGAATTTCATTACCTGCCTTAATATTAATCTCTCCATCTGAGGAAGCAATGTTACTTGCAACTTGAGTTTTATATCTACCATCTGTTGTATCAGTAACCTTCTTACTACCAATAGTAAAGCCTATACCTGCCCCTATTAGACCAGACTTTTTACTATATTGATATACATCATCACGTTGAGTTTCTTCACCAGAATCTGTACGCACGTCATTACCTGCAGATACGGATACATCTTTTGTTCCCAAAATATTAGAACCGGTTACATAAACATTGCGATTAGTTTTCACATTAATCGTATCTCCACCAATCGTAGAAGATAAAACACCTGTGTGTTCGTGATCTGTACGAATGATATTAGTTGTACGTGATAATAAACTTTTTTCTTTGTATTTTAGACCATATTCATCGCGGCTATAACTGTTCCCATTAGTGATAGTAACGTCATTTCCGGCTTCAACAGATGTGACACCATGTTCACTATTAACAATACCATTACGGATATTTACATCATTTCCTGCATGTAAATTAACATGACTATCACTTAAAATAGCTGTACCTAATTCAGTACGACGATCAGTACGATTATAGTTATCACTATTAACAGTCATATCCTTTTTAGAAGATAATGCTTCTGTTGTTAAGTTAATATTCTGCCCAGCCTCAATCGTTGCTTTAGAATTATCTCCAGTATGAACAATAGCACCTTTAAGGTTAACATCTCGTTTCGCAGATAAAACTAAATCACCATCTTTTGCTACACCAATAGTACCTTGACGACCAACAATATCGTGATGTTCTAATCTATCTACATGAGCACCTACATTAATATCACGACCAGCATTAATAGTAACCTGTTTATCACCATGAATATTGCCTGTATTCATTACATCTTGTGATGCCTTAATAGTCACTTTACGTCCATCTATACGTCCTGTATTTTGTACATCATGAGCGCCTAATACAATTGTATCCGCAGTCATTATACCTTGATTTAGAATATCTGCATTAGTATTACTAACAATGGCTTTACCACTTATGATTCCACCCATTGCATCAACAGATTTTGCAGGCTGTTTAGCTAAATATACTTTAGGATATAGAACTTGTTGAGCTTTACCATCTACTACAACTGTTTTGGTTTCTAACCATACCATATCAGTTGTTATAGCTTCCATTTGTT
>CAKPSA010000047.1 GCA_934183145.1 uncultured Veillonella sp. | reverse complement strand
TACATGCAGCGGTCTACATGTATTACGGGCTTTCCTGCTCCCCTATACCTAGCGTACTGTAAAGCAGTTACGTTCTTATTGTGAGAGAGAGTATTATATACCAAGTATATAATCTTATGATTGGGAGGGAACCACAATGCATAAGGGGCCCTCTGAACGACAGACGGCATAGGAGAGAGTCAATGTTTGTCTATCCAATCCAGAGGGCTGCGTGTGTGTAATTGTTTATTGTGTGTGTAAGTGTATTGTGTATGTGTGTGTATAGTTTTGTGTGTTTAGTGTTCGTGTATTAAAAGGGGTTGCTTTACAGTGACATAGGATATGGATTAGCTTATTTTACTGCCATACCTGTTTTAGCATCCAATACGATGGATACAGGTTTATTTTGAGCATCATGGAACTCTACAGTATAAATAGGTTTACCGTTTTGGTTTGCTACCGACCAAGAGTTAATGCCAGTTGCTACATTGCCAGTTTGTGCGAAGGCTGCATTGATCGCCACATGTGGAGGTAACACAGTACCAGCATCAATAGCACTAGCTTCCATGGATGCATCATATGCTTTAGGAGTACCTTCAGTTACATTACCAGATGCCACATCTAGAGTCATGGAATGGGCACCACTAGTATTGAAACCGTCTACTTCATAGATAGCAGTTTTATCGGCAGCTTTGAAGGATACATTAGTAATCTTAGAGTCGCCATATTTATTTTCAAATTGATCGATTAGATAATTCGCACCAATTACAAAAATACTATTTTGATCGACTACGCCTGTGGACTTACTTGTTGTGCTAGATTGTGATTTTCCACTTTTAGAGTTTTTTTTTCCTCTTTAGTAGTTTCTTTTTTGTCAGCTTTTTTATCTGCTTTTACTTCTTTAGTTTCTTTTACAGCTTTAACTGCTTTGTCAGCTTTTACTTTAGGCGCTTTGTGTGCTTGCGCTTTTTTAGTATTTTTTTCTTCTTTATTAGCTTCTACTTTTTTATCGGCTGCACGCACTACTTTAGCTTCGCTAGGAGCTTTTGCTACTGCTGCAGTTTCAATTGTAGGAGTTGCTGCTGCAGGGTTAGCTGCTGCTGGAACTACGGTGTCTTGAGCTACTGGAGCTTTTACATCTTGAGTTGCTGTTGGAACTGGAGTAGTATTTTGAGCTGCTGGTACTACTGGAGCTACTTCAGCTTTAGCTGCTGGAGTTACTTGAATTGTAGGAACTGCTTGATTAGCAGTAGGTGCTGCCACAGGAGCTGCAGTAGCTGCTACCTCTTGAGTTACAGGAACTGGTGTTGCTTGTTCAGCCGCTGTTACTGCTACAGTAGCACCAAATACGCCAGCTACTGCTAAAGCAATACTGCTTTTTAAAATAGATTTTTTCATAATATCCTCCTTGATAATCCATATATATGCAAAATTACGCATATATATTTTAAACCAACTCGGTGTTACCGTTATAGTTCCAAAACATATATCTAGCGTGGACTGTAGATATATAGTCTGGAAATTCCCGATATATTTGAGTTCTGTCTTTTGACTGGACACATATTATCGATAATCTATGAAATAAAAATGTAGAATATGCCCAATTAGCTAATTTTAGCGTGAGGGTAATATGAATTTATATGTAATTTCAATGAAATTCTATAGTATTCGATTTGCAATTAAGTATTCTATGAACCAAATTAAAAAATCTATTTTCCCCATATATAAAGGAACCTTAGCCTCTCATTGTAATTTTCATAAACTAAACATCCTTTTTCATGAGCAAACTTTCACAAAAAAACTCCTTAACACTATCATTTACTATAAAAAAGATAGTATTAAGGAGTTTAATTCTTATATTTAAGATAATAAGCGGTCTACTATTAAGTTATATTTACTAATCACAGAAATGTTTAGTCATCAAATTTAACAGATAGTAAAGTGCCATTCATAGCATCAATACGTACATCGACCTCTTTGTCACCTTCAGTACCGAAGCTAACTTTGTATACTATTTTACCTTTGTCATGGTGTACAGACCACTCATTAAGGCTTGTCGCTTTGCCTTGTGTTTGAGCATAGGCAAAATTAACTACTGCTGCTGGCGGTAAGATTTCACGAGGATCAAAGGATTTTTTCTTTAACGATTTATGGAAGTCGCCTTCACGTTTTTCAAAGATTTGATTTGTTGCATAGATATAAGTAAGCTCATACTTGCCACTTTCATCAAAACCTTCTACATCATATCTAATTTGACCACCATCCGCATCAAAAGAGATTTCAGTGATTGCTGCATTTGGATGGTTTTGAATAAATGCATTTAATAAACCATTAGCACCTACAATCGCTGCATGGTTTCCATCAACAACTGCAATAGTTGGTTCTACCGCTACTAAAGGGGCTGCACTTGCATTTGGCATACCAAACACTGCTGCCAAGGCTAATACAAGACTACCTTTTACAAATAAGGATTTCATAGGCTCCTCCATCTCTCAAACAGGACCATAGTGTATATATACAATTATACACTAAATCGATACGATTTATTAATCTTTATTTATAATATTAATGCATAGACAACTCCCCTATGATACAATGCACGTAGAATATTTTTTACTACAAGTGAGACGATTATGATTTCATTATATCCTACCATATATCACACATTTCAATGCAAAGCAGATCGATGTGAAAATACATGTTGTCAACTTTGGACCATCGATATCGACGAGTCCACTGCTGAACGCTATCACACCATGACAGGTCCTCTTGGTGAAAGCTTACGCCAAGCTATCACTGTGGATGATGAAGGTAGCCATTTCGTATTTTCTAAAGAACAACCAATGTGTCCGTTACTCAATGAAAACGGCCTCTGTAAAGTTGTGCTTGAGCTAGGTGAAGAAGGCCTATGCGATACATGCCACATGCACCCACGTTTTTATAAATACATTGAAGACCTCGAACTATGTGGCGTGGGTTTATCCTGTGAAGCATCCGTTGAGCTACTCGCTGAAGACATACAATCTAATCAAGTAATCTTCACCATTGAAGACGATGACGGCGAATTTGGTCCGGATGAGCGTTTAACTATTCAAAATATATTTGAACTATTATCCCTTGATATAGATTCAGCACTTTTCCAATATGCCCCAAATCCTGATGTACAGTATTATACAAATCTATTACATCTATACGGTACCACAGAGCCTATTGATGAAGAATGGACTGCGCAAATCAATGCATTATCTGGTGATATGGACAAACTCATTACCTCTGTACAGATTTATATCGCCACTCACGATATGGGCCTATTTAACAAGGTTTTCCAATATATTTTATATCGCCAAATCGACATGCTAGCAGACTATTCTTTAGAAGCCATCCTCTCCTACGCAAGAGATAGTGTGGAATATATATTGATGGCTAGTGCGCTAGAGGGTTTACCGCTCAAACAAGTCGCAAGATGGTCCCAACAAATCGAATACGATGAAGACAATGTAAACTTACTATTACAACATTATGATTCTCTTCAATAATGACAAACTACTTTTACTAAAATTTCATACAAAGCAATAAAAACCTCCTAGTATAAAACTAGGAGGTTTTATGTATTTACGCAAATAGTATGCGCATAATCCAGTTATATAAAAGGTTAATAATATATAGAACTACATATACAGCGCCGACTGTAAGAGGTTCTACATTCATAATTCGAGATAAAAGCATAACGGCTACGTAGATAACGGCACCAACGTAGGCTAATGCTAAGGGAACTAATAGGATCATTAAAAATGGCGTAATATAAATGCAAATAATAGATACCAAAATTAATGCTAACCCAAGTGCACCTGTATAGCCTTCCACATAAGCAGTACCCATTAATACTTGCTTGAAATCAAACTCACGCTCTAAGAGAACGCTCAATAATTTCCACAGTATAAAGCTACCTACAAACCAATAGATTCCAAGACCTATGATTTCTCGTAATATAGAGAATATGCCATATACGGCAGGTATAAAGCCAAATAAAAAACCGCCAAAGGTCATAGCCAAAGGTAATAGTACAATGCCTAAAGCAAAGCCTATAATATGAGTGGCACACCAACCGGCAAGTCCGGCTTTGATACCCTTTTCTAAGGTACCAAACCAGAAGATTTCATCGATCCCCTTCTTCGGTGAACGCACCAGCAGGGATATTTCTCGTAAAAATGTCGTATCCATAACTAACTCCGCTCTCAACTACACTATAGGATTAATTATATCATAAATTCCCAGATTTAAATTATATATAATTAATTTTAATATAAATTAAACGATAAAAAAACCGCAAGACTTTCATCTTGCGGTTATACTGCATTACAGTCTTATATTATTTAACTAGCGTATGTACAAATCGGATCCATTGAGGCAATACCGACACTGATAGCAACGCTACCATAAACATAATAATATATGTTTTTACGATACCTAATTCAACATAGCGGCGCATCAGCTGAGCCCCAATAAAGACAGCATAATACTGACTAAACATGGTTACAAGATAGGCCATATCCCCTACATATTTCGGCATAGATAGATAAAATAATATGAGCCCCACTATATGGATTAACACTAATACTATGGTACGCAGTGCATTCGTATAAGCTAAGCCATAGATATAGTTACGCATTACGCCTCTATAGGTACCAGTACCACCTAGTAATACTAGTAATCGCCATATAACGAAAGCACCTATGATAATTTGAAAAATTAAAAAGGATGCATTTGCCAAAGCACTAACTAGATCAAAATGTGTAAGTCCAGTCATGCGTTTTATGCCTAATACAGGAGAAATAGCTTTCACTATGAACGGCAAGGCATAGGTCGTTACATATAATACAATTGTAGATATTATAAGATTTAGTATAGCTCGAGTATATGTTCCATTTCTAATAATATTTTGAAAGGATCTGTCACTCAATTTTGTAAATAAATGTAATATGTCCTTATACCAAGTCATGATACTCCTTATATATTATCGAGTTAATGTATAAAGCACTTCACATAATAGCGATACTAGAATAGCTACCAACATGATGCTAAGCCCTTCATAAGTACTGCCATTAATGCAAGCCCCTGCAATACGCCCCATGGTCTGTAATAGCAATACAGTACTAAGAATGCATAAAACAATCATACAAAAACCAATAATGGCTTGCAGAATAATTGGGATCGACGTAAGGATTAGCATAATACCTGCTGTAAGAGTAACCATAGCTACCACTAATTGAGCAAAGGCCATCATGTGTAATACACCAGTGACTACGCCACGAATGTAAAACTTACGTTTTTGCAACAATGCATACCCTATAACGATGCCAGACATAAGTGCCGCTTTTATAATTACCCACGTAATGCGTCCTATATTCCAAAACTCACGAGGTTTACTTAACTGCTCAAAAAAGACTTGTATTTCATGCTGCCCCATGGGAAGCGAAAACATTTGCCACTTTACCATAAGTGAAGAATTGCGTATAAATGCTCGTATAGCATCTAAATAGACGCTTTCACCAACGATGGTAAACTGATAACATATGAGCGTCAGCACTAGCATCCATACAAGCTGCCCATAGGTAACATCATAATAGTACATCCGTGGATGTTTTTCTTCAATGGGGTTTAATAAGCGATAAACGAACTCTACTAAACCTCCCATCATGCCTCTCACCACCTTTTACACAATAAGAATAAGCACCATTCCATGTAGAATGATGCAGCACACAACACAACGATTACGAATTTATAACAATTATTTTATTTTTAATTCATACTCTGTTCATCATTATAGCACAAAAGCAAGGTATATTCATACCTTGCTTTCATATTTTTCATACTATGGAATTATCTAGATGTAGCAAGCATAACCATGCCTACTAATATGCCAATAAAGGCTACAGGAATTAAACTCGTAATAATAGAAATGCCAAAAGTTGCTAAACGAGATTTATTAATTTGGTGACTCAACAATGTTAACCACACCCAGAATGTAAAGACTGAAAAAGGAATCAATGTCAATATAACAATAGTTAACCATACGATACTATTTACTGTAGAATTAAGATTAAAACCTAGAATCACAAAGAATGGCACTGATACTAATATTAGTCCAATAAAATATACTAGTCCCATAATCTGGTTATAAGCTTGTTCATACCACATGATTTTTAACACAGACTCATATGTAGTATTGGCATCAAATTTATTAGCGACCCAAGAGAAAATAGAAGAATAAATAGCAATGCCAATAAAAGCAAATAGCAAACCTAATACTAGATTCAATATACCGCCCCCAAAAAGAGCGGCCACACTAGTAAGGGCACCATCAAGTTTATCCGCAAAGATCTTACTCACAAGAAAAGGTAGGATATCCGAGAATACCAAGGATACCAATGCCATAGCCACAGTAGCATAGAACCCTTTTCGACAAGATCCATGCTCTACAATCTGTGGAATACCTCTTTTAAAAGGAGCTACCATAAGCTGCCATATATCTGAATACCATTTTGTTTCCATATGTTCCCCTCCAAAACATCTAAAGCACATATATTTTCTATCATTGTATCATAATACACTTTTAAATTAAATATAAATTCATTATAAATTATTCAAACAAATATAGTAATAAAAAAGTTGATAGACACCTAATAGCATCTATCAACATTCCTATTACATATGTATTTAAAGAGACATGGACAATATAATACCGCCAATACCAAAGACAAAGGATACGATATAAAATGCAATACCTGTTATCCAAGGGCTCAATCCAAATTGCTTAGACATCAGTTGCGCCATGATAATGACATTAAATATTTCTATGGTACTTAATCCACTGGATCCGCCTTTAATATGTAAATCCAAAAAAAGATAAATAGGCGCAGCAAAAAGTACAAAAATCAAATGAATCCAACTAGTAATACAACTATTTAAAAGCATGTCTGCAACTAGTTGCTTATATGTAACCTGCCCCTTAAAGACCTTAAAAATACCATATAAAATACCAGAAGATACAAGAACAAACGCTACAATTCCAAGTACATATCCTATAAAAGGAACTGCTTCAAGTTCTATAGGACTTATAACTTCCCAAATAAATGTTTTAAAAAATGGACTCTTTGGGAAAATTAGAGTTAATATATATAACCCTATGTCAGTTATGATTGCTGATACCACGGCTAATAACAACATATTTTTAACAGTGATAAAACGCATCCATTTTTCTATATATGGGCCAAACATACCATTCATAATTCTATACCTTATAAATCTTTACTCTTAAATAATTGATATCCTTCAAAATATTTTCATTATATATATTATACTATATGCACAAAAATTAGAGATATTATAACTTTAAACCTTACAAACAATGCATAGAGCTAAAAAAGCAGCCCTATAAGGGCTGCTTTTTCGTTCATCTTATTGTAAAGATGCTGCAATTTTTGTAAGGTTTTCATCCATACGTTCTAAGTATGTTTTATTATCTTCGTTGCTTTCGATTGTGTAAATAGTTTCTACCTTAGCACCAACTTCGCTTGCCAAAGTTTTGGATACTTCTGGGCTAGCCATTTCTTCTGCAAAGATAGTAGTGATATTGTTTTCTTTACAATATTTGATGAGTTCAGCCAATTGTGCTGCATTTGGTTCACCTTCGGCAAATACATCTTCTACACTATTTTGTTCTAACCCAAAGTCACGGCATAAGTACGCAAATGCTGCATGACCAGTAACGAAGTTTTTATGAGGCGCTTTAGCGAATTGATCTTCATATTTTTTAATCATTGCATCTAATTTAGCAACATATTCATTATAGTTCTTTTCATAGTAATCTTTGTTTGCTGGGTCAGCTTTTACAAAAGCATCTTTAATATTTTTTACTTCGATTTTCGCATTTTTCAAAGATAACCATGCATGAGGATCTTCTGCACCATGTTCTTTAATTTCTTCAGGATCAGTATTTTTGATAGCCTCTACGCCATCTGTAGCAACAACAGTGATGAGTTTGCTATTTTTAGCCGCATCAATCGCTTGTTGTGCCCAAGGTTCCATACCAAAACCGTTGTACACGAATACTTGAGCTGTTGCCAATTGTTTCATATTTTCAGGTTTCAACTCGAAATCATGGGGCTCTACGCCATCTGGAATAATAGTAGATACCTCTACCTTGTCACCACCAATAGCTTTTGCGAATTCAGCCATGGCGTTAAAACTTGTTACCACTTGGATCTTCTTACCTGCTTGTTCCTTTGGTGCATCATTGCCACAGCCTGCAAATAATGCAGCCATCATGATGCCTATCATTAACAAAACCAGCTTCTTGACCATCGTAGTCCTCCTTTGTGAAATCCGGTTCGCTATGCTTTCATAGAATACTAAACATTCCCTAGTTGCAGTTGCGACCCATTTGCATTTGTAATATAGTTATAGTATAAACTTACTCAAGATTTTGTCAATTAGAAAAGTGGTTTTTATATGTTATCCATAGAACATCTTTATTTTTCCTACCAAGGTCAGCCCCCTTATGTGTTGAATGACCTTAACTTACATATTCATAGTGGTGATTATATATCCATCGTTGGGGACAATGGGTGCGGTAAAAGTACTCTTCTACGTCTCATTTTAGGATTCCTGACACCTGTAAAAGGCTCTATCAAACGAAATACAAACAACATTCGCTATGTATCCCAGAAGAATGATTTCTCCCATGCAGGCTTCCCTATTACAGTAAAAGAAATACTCGATTCTTATCGTAAATTGCTCAAGATTAAAGATAAACATGAAGTAGATCGCGTATTAGAGCTTACCAATATGACGGAGTTCAAAGACCGTTTAATCAGCAAACTATCTGGGGGGCAAGCACAACGCGTATCTATCGCTCGTGCCCTCATCGGTAGTCCTGACCTTATCATACTCGACGAACCATCTACCGGTATCGACCGTAAAAGCCAAGAAGGTATTTACGCACTCCTTCGCGAATTAAATCAGGTTCATCACATTACGATTATCTCTGTAGAACATAATCTTGAAATGGCCCTTGCCAATTCAACCAATATCTACCACATTGCAAATGGCCAAGGTCACCTTTGCTCTCCAGAACAATACGCCAGCGAAATCATGCACAGTACAGGGCGCAATCCTATGGATCACGAAAACTGTGCTTGCTTTACAGACGTAACAACTCAGGCTCAGGCTCAGGCTCAGGCTCAGGCTCAGGCTCAGGCTCAGGCTCAGGCTCAGGCTCAGGC
>CAKPSA010000046.1 GCA_934183145.1 uncultured Veillonella sp. | reverse complement strand
AACGAAGAAGGTCCCAATTCATTGAATTGGGACCTTCTTCGTACTGCTTTGTATTGCACACAGCATATGGTTAGAGAGTAGAGATGTGTTGTAGTTGAAAGATTTAAATAATGGGTTATTGTAACATAGATTAAAAGTTTATTATGTTGTATATGCTGTGACAATGCCTTATTTATGCATTTCTAGTACATTGTTGCCTATAGCGTTTATCATTATTGGCCTTGATGGCCATAATTAATGGTTTGAGTGAAAGAAACTCTTCATCACTAAGTCGAATGGTTCTACCAATACGTTTAATCGGATTACGTGGGCGCCCGGCACCGCGTCTAGTTCCACCCCATGCCATATACATACCTCACTTTTCACTTGAAAAACTCCTTCTACCGATAGTATAACCTCCGCTACATAAGTATGCAATAGCTATTCATTCTAAACAACCTCAAAACATTCTATAAACTAGTAATAAACTGCATTTATTAATAAAATGCATAATTAAGAAAAGCACATATTTATAAGCATTTTCCTATATTCAACTTGAATTCTAACATTAATGTTGCCAAATATAGATAAATCGCTTTTATAGAATATAGTATTTAAAACCTAATGTATACCTACATTCTTTAATGACAAGTTCATAATAAACTACAAAAAAGTATTAAAATCTAATTGGTAAATTGTATAACCCAATTAATACAATTCTTAACCAATAGAACTAAAAAAAGACTGCTTTCGCAGTCTTTTTTATTTCTATATAGTTATTATATTAACCAAATAGTAAGTGACCTATTTCATAAGCAATAGCCGCTACAATACCAGATAATGGAATTGTTACAAACCAAGCCAACACCATAGATCGTGCTACGCCCCAGTTAACAGCTTTAAGACGTTTAGAGGAACCTACACCTAATAAGGAACCACTTACAACGTGTGTCGTGCTTACAGGTAAATGTAAGAATGTAGCTGTAAAAATAGTGATAGCAGAGTTTAAGTCAGCGGCAAAACCATTGATAGTTTCTAGTTTGAAAATCTTAGTCCCCATGGTGGAGATGATTTTCCAACCACCCACTGCTGTACCCATAGCCATAGCCGTAGCACAACAAAGTTTAACCCATAATGGTACATCCAATGTATCGATAAAGCCACCGCTAAGCAAAGTTAACGTAATAATCCCCATCGCCTTTTGCGCATCATTAGAGCCATGAGAGAAAGCCATCATGATGGCAGACACAATCTGCATGGATCTAAATCTATCATTTAGTACGATTGGAGAAAATCTACCAAAGATAAGCAACAATACTTTCATCACAATATAGCCACCAATCATGGCTACAATTGGAGATAAAATAAGGGATAAGAAAATTTTTAAAATACCAGCCTCATTTAAAGCATCAAAGCCTACGGACCAGCCTACAGCGCCGATGATACCACCGATAAGCGCATGAGATGAGGAGCTCGGAATCCCCCAATACCATGTAAGCAAGTTCCATGTGATGGCACCGATAAGAGCTGCTGAAATGATTCCACTATTGATAAGAGATGCAGACATTACGATGTCGCCACCGATTGTCTTTGCAACGCCTGTGCTAACCATGGCCCCAAGGAAATTGAGTGCTGCCGTCATCATAATGGCCTTTTTAGGCTCAATGGCACGGGTAGAAACAGATGTGGCAATGGCGTTCGCCGTATCGTGGAAGCCATTGATGTAGTCGAAGGCTAATGCTAAAAATACTACTAGCCATACTAAATAATGAGACTCAAGCATATTTCAATACTACCCGGCGGAATGTACCTACCAAATCTTCGCAACCATCGATTACATCCTCCATGGCGCTAAGGATTTCCTTCCATTTGATAATTTCAATAGGATCTGTACACTCAGTGAAGAGCTTAGCCATTTCTTCGTGGTAAATATTATCCGCTTCAGACTCAAGTTTCAATACTTGATGTACACGGCCTTCTACCTTCACATGGTCCTTTTTAAGGCTGCCCATATAACCAATAGATTTGTTAATATGCTTAACGCATTTCACAACGATTTCACTCATGCGGATAGCACCATCACTTGGATTACCAACGTGGTACATAACCATTTTATCCATGATTTCTTTAATATTATCCAATGTAGTATCCAATTGGTCGATTAGAAGCTGAATATCTTCGCGATCCATTGGAGTGATGAATGTTTTACGTAAACGGTCCACTGTTTCGTTTACTAATTCATCGGCTGCTTTTTCCTTTGTATCAATTTCAAGAAAAGCCTCTTCTTTAGAGATTTCGCCTTTAAACACACGCTCCATCATCTCTGCACTTTCATATGTAAGAGCAGCATGATTTTCTAAAATACTGAAAAATTTTTCTTCTTTTCCTTTTAATTTAAAAGCCATGAAGATCCTCCTGAAACAGTATTGATTGCTTCTATAAATATAATTTAATTATAGCACACTAACCATAATTCCTAAACAATTTACCAATCTCTATATTCCACCCCCTATGCGTATATGGCATATATAGTATCTCATTCTGTGAAAGTAGCTATAAGACAATACTAAAAAAAGCAGATAGCTGATTGAAAGATCAACTATCTGCCTTTTATCTTAAGCTATATATGTACTTTTATAGTATGTATCAACTAACTATAGTTAACTGTCACTATTACGGTTACGGTTACGGTTATGGTTAATTGTTACTATTAACTATTTTTTAGCTATTAGTTATTAGCTTCCGCTGCTGCTTTAGCTGCTTCTGCGGCCTTTTTCAAGTTAGGCACAGATGTTGGGCATGTAGCAGGTGTACAAGCACCATTAGGGCCTAAGTCTTCAGAACGGTTCACAAATGTTGTATGCAACATGTGATGAGCTTTATGGCTCATAGGTTTGCCATCGAAGAACTCATCATATAATTTTTGGATATCTGGATTATCACAAGCTGCTTTTACTTTTACTTCTGCATCACGAGTGTACAAGGAAGCAATACGAGCTTCGCGAGCTTTATCAGCCATTGGTAATTTAACGCGTGGTTGCCCACCGCCACCGATACAGCCACCACGGCACGCCATTACTTCGATGAAGTCATAATGGATATTTTCTGCACGCATGCGTTCGATGAACTTACGCAAGTTGCCTGTACCATGAACAGCCGCTACATGTAATGTTTTGTCCCCAATGACTACGTCTGCTTCACGAGCACCGTCCATACCACGAATTGCTTCGAATGGGATCAATGTTTGAGGTGCATCTTCACCAGTTGCTAATTTGTAAGCTGCACGCATAGCTGCTTCCATAACGCCACCAGTATTACCGAAGATGATACCACCACCAGATGCTTCACCCATCAATGGATCAAATGCAGAATCTTCTAATTCATCAAAGTTGATTTCTTCTGCACGTAACCATTTTGCAAGTTCACGTGTAGTAATACAGTAATCTGTATCGCGCATTTCTGGTACATCCCAGTATTCAGCAGAGGAATTCATTTCGTCACGACGAATTTCAAATTTCTTAGCTGTACAAGGTGTTACTGCAACAGCAACGATTTGTTTTGCATCAAGGCCCATTTTTTCAGCAAAATATGTTTTTTGTGTAGGCGCTTGCATTGCAATTGGACTCTTAGCAGTAGACAAGTTTGGCAAGAATTCTGGATAGAATGTTTCAGCAAACTTAACCCAAGCAGGGCAACAAGATGTGAATTGAGGCAATACGGAATCACTATTGATAACACGTTCCAACAACTCAGATGCTTCCTCCATGATAGTCATGTCAGCGCCAAAGTTTGTATCTAAAATATAGTCGCCACCCAATTTACGAAGAGCAGCTACCATTTTACCTTCTACGAATGTACCTGCATCAAGACCAAACTCTTCACCTAAGCCAACACGTACAGCAGGTGCAGTTTGGAAAACGACGATTTTATTAGGGTCAGCAATAGCTGCTTTTACTTCATCAATTTCAGAACGTTCATTGATGGAATCGAATGGACAAATAGATGCACATTGACCGCAATGAATACAAATTGGATGATCCCCATTAGTTGTTAAATCATAATAATCAAATACGCCCATGTCTACAGCACAAGCTTTACGACATAAGGAGCAGTTTTTACATTTGGATAAATCTTGTACTAATGCAATATTGCCGTCTTCAATTGGTACACGACGGTCTAAAAATTGGTACTTACTCATGAGTTCCTCCTACTTAGGTAACGTTGTTATCGTTAATCGATGAAATTATACTATACATTGTGATTTTTATCAATAAATTTACATGTAATTCCTTTGCATAACAGATATTAAAAAATCGCATGATACAAGGAATTATAGACGCTCTTCTAATTCCATCCACCGTTCTGTGAGCACATCTATTTGGGATTGAGTCTCTTCTCGCTCAGCCATCAAGGATTGCATCTTTTCATAATCAGTACCGACTTGACTGATCATGACATCAAGGCCCTTTACTAAATGCTCTAATTTAGGTAGTTCATCCATAATTTTAGCATACTCTGCTTCTTCTGCCTTGTTTAACCCCTTCTTTGGTGCGTCTTTAAAAGTATCGCCCTCAGAAGTTCTCATATTACTAGCAAGAACATCTGCCGAGTTACCTAGCGATGAATCATCACTACTAGCAGTAATCGTAGACCGTTCATTTCTTTCCTCTTTAGAGCCTACAGGCAGCTCCGTATTAGCCATATAGAATGGACGCTTTCCACCGCTACTTTCATCTAAAGAATCCTTGTAATCGGAATAGGATCCATGAACGATTTCTATTTGACCATCACCACTAAAGACAAAGAGTTTGTCCACAACGCGGTCTAAGAAATAACGGTCATGACATACGGTGATAATGACACCACTAAAGGAATCGAGGAAATCCTCTAATACTTCGAGAGTTGGAATGTCCAAGTCATTGGTCGGTTCATCTAGCAACAACACATTAGGCGCGCTCATAAGTAATTTCAATAGATACAATCGACGTCGTTCACCACCAGAAAGTTTGCGAATAGGTACACCGTGTAGCTCAGGTGTGAAAAGGAAACGCTCAAGAATCTGACCAGCACTCAACGTAGAGCCATCACCTAGCACCATATACGAATGGTCCTCTCGAATATAATCGAGGACACGCATATCTTCATCAAACTCTGGCAGTTCTTGTTTGAAATGAGCAATACGAACAGTTTCACCCTTGCCGATAGTACCACTTGAAGGTTCATAGGTTCCATCAAGAATGTTCATAAAAGTTGATTTACCAACACCATTAGGACCTACGATACCGATGCGATCATGACGTACTACGTGATAGGTGAAATCCTTAATCATAGGACGCTCGCCAAAGTAAAAAGCTAAATGTTCAATATCAAAGATGGTTTTCCCTAAACGCGTTTTTAAAGCAATGGGATCCATTTGATCGGGGCGTCTAGTTTTCTCCATATTTTTAAGTTTTTCATACCGATCTAAACGGGCCTTTTGTTTTGTCGTTCTCGCCAACGCACCGCGGCGCACCCATTCAATTTCTCGTTTTAAAAACTGACGGCGCTTCTCTTCCGTAGCTGCCTCACGAGCCTCTCGATCAGCCTTTAAAGCAATAAATTCTTCGTAATTACCATCGTATTGGTACATGCGACGATTTGATAATTCTAAAATCCCATTACATACGGAATCAAGGAAATATCTGTCATGGGTGCTGATTAGTAGTCCCCCTTGGCGGGCACTTAAATAGGATTCCAACCAATCAATACTATCTTCATCTAAATGGTTTGTCGGTTCGTCTAGCAACAATAAGTCACAAGGATATAGTAAGGCTTGTCCTAATGCAAGACGGCGCTTTTGACCACCAGATAACATCGCTACTTTCTGCTCTACATTTGGAAATCCTAATTTAGATAAAATAATACGAGCTTCTTGCTCTACTTGCCATCCATCTTGTTGATCCATTTGTTCCAAGGCATTCATATAGTTACGAGATACTTTAGCATCCTCACCACCAGCTTCTTGCATTTGACGATATTCACGACTAATGCGCTCAAAGGATTGTACCATTCGTAAACGAGGATGATTCCCATCGAGAACAGCTTCTAACAATGTAGAATCTGGATCAAAGTCTGGTGTCTGCGCTAAGTAATGGATACTAGCCTTACCATTTCGCTCAATGGTCCCCTTATCAGGCTCCATTTGCCCTGCTAAGATTTTTAAGAAAGTAGACTTCCCTGTCCCATTAATGCCCACGAGACCTAGCCGTTTTTCGGTGGTAAAAGTAATATTTACATCCTTAAACAGCAGTCGTGTACCATATGATTTTTCTATGTTTTGTAAACTAATAACGTTCATCGTATGCTCCTATTATGTCATTCTGATATTTATTATACTACACATTACCATTGACAGTAACAGGCCCCCTCAGTAGAATAAACGTAACGTATATATTCATGAGGAGGTCCACATGGCAGCAGATATCGTTTTAGACTTTTACGAAACTATCAACTTTGAACTTATCGATATTGATGGGTATGACACATTATTTACAGAGCTCTTGGAAGATGGCACCTATGCAACTGTGTCTGATGACGACGGTCATTTGCCAGAGGATTTAGAAACGCCAATCGTATTTAATGTATACGATGATAACGACTCCTTCCAATGGAGTGTGACCCTAGATGATTCTCACCAATTAAAAGACTTATTGGACAGTGCTGAAAGTACAGATGCATTCTTAGAAACACTTCAAAACATTCGCCAAGAACATATTGAACAGTATCAATAAAACAAAAGCGATGACCTGTATAAGGTCATCGCTTTTTTAATTTTATGATGGAACATATAACGTTTACCATCATCCTGTTTGTGTAGATAGTAGTCTATTAACTAATGGATTCCTCTGCTTTCACTAATTCTACTGGCGTTTCAGAATCTAGTATATTTATAAGACTATTTACGATATTGGCTGCACCATCTACATGCCATTCACGAGCGCGCTCAGACATTTGTTGAAGTCGTGGAGGATTAATGAGTAGTGCTGTCACAACATCACCTAGGTTATGAATATCACGAGCCCACCGAGCACAACCTCGTTGTTCTAATAGTTCTGCGTTGGCCTCCTCTTGACCAGGAATGGCATTAAAGAATACCATTGGCAAACCAATTGTAACGGCCTCCATACATGTTAATGCACCCGGTTTTGTAACAAGTAGAGTAGATAATTTCATAAGCTCTGAAATATTTGTAGTATACCCATACACAATAGTCTTTGTTCTCATAGACTCACTAAGAGTAACCAAGGACTCATAGAGCGATGTATTTTGACCCGCTACAACTGTAATCTCATCAATACCATGTACATCATCTAAATGCTTTAATGCCGTTTCTAGAGAACCTAAACCAAGCCCACCGCCCATAACGAGTACTTTTATTGATTCTTCTACTTTATATTCTTCAATAGCATCACGGAAGAAAGCACGGCGTACAGGAATGCCCGATACATGAATACGAGCTATATCAATACCAGATGCGACCATTTCAGTTACCATTGATTCAGTAGCCACATAGTATGTATCAATCTGTGGGTAAAGCCAAAACTGATGACTACTAAAATCCGTCATAATAGCCACTAACGGTACATCAATATGACCTTGGCGTTTTAAGATAGACGCAGCACCACATGGGAATGGATGAGTAAATACCATTACATCTGGCTTTTCTTGTTGCACCAACTTAAGCATACGACTTTTTAATAAGTATGATAAGGCAGTTTGCATAACTGTACCACGTTTTTCGCCCTTTGATACGCGATAAATTATATCGTACAGCATAGGAAACACATCTATCATCTTGATATATGTGCCTTTAATCAAATGTTCTACAGACATGGTTTCTGTATCTAGAAAGTCCACATGAGTAATCGTAGCTTGTGGCTCCTTCTCTTTCCAATATTCTTCTATAGCTCTAGCAGCCTGCATATGTCCGGTCCCAATAGAAGCGGACACAATGAGAACCTTCCGTGATCTTTCGTTATTCATAGTACACCCTTTCTCTGTGCATTATACCATAAATAAACGAAAAAAAGAGACCTCGAAAGGTCTCTTTCCAATCCATTAGGGATTATTTTTTGCGTTTTTTAGCTTTTGCAGCGTTAACTTGTTCTTTCAAACCTTTACCAGCTTTGAATGCAGGGGATTTGGAAGCTGCGATAGTGATAGTTTTACCGTTTTGTGGGTTACGGCCTTCACGAGCTGCGCGTTCACGAACTTCGAAAGTACCGAAGCCGATAACTTGTACTTTACCGCCAGCAGCTAATTCTTCAGCAACTGTGTCGAAAACAGCTTTTACTGCTTTTTCAGCGTCTTTTTTAGTTAATTCAGTTTTTTGTGCAACACTTGCGATTAATTCTGTTTTGTTCATGACAGAACCTCCTTAAAAATACTATACCTAAGAAGCATGCAAACCTCTAGGCTACTTTTCCTGCACTTTAGCCTCCTCCCAAAAAGCATCCAGCTCAGCTAATGAAAAGTCTTCCCATGAGCGATCGCTTTGGTTAACACAAGCTTCTACATGTAAAAAACGCTGTCGGAACTTTGTGTTTGTGCGATTTAGTGCATTTTCACCGCTTATTTTATACCATCTTAATAGATTAATCAAGGAAAAAAGCACGTCCCCCGCTTCTTTTTCCATATTTTCTCTATCTTCTTGGGCTATAGCCTCCTTAAATTCATCCATTTCCTCGGAGACTTTCGCCCAAACCGGATCGAGCTCGTCCCAGTCAAAACCTAGCTTTGCAGCCTTTTCTTGCAGTTTATAAGCCGCTACTAAAGCAGGCAAGCCTTTTGATACGCCATCTAATACAGAATTCTGTATATTTCTCTTTTCTTGCGCCTTTAATTCATCCCAAGTGTATGTTTTTTCATTATTTTCTCGGTTAAACACATGAGGATGACGACGAATCATCTTTTGCGTTACATCATTTATTACATCATCTAATGTAAATTGACCGGATTCCTCTGCTAATTGACTGTGAAAGACAACTTGTAATAATACATCCCCTAGTTCTTCACGAAGATTATCCATATCTTTATTATCGATAGCATCTACTACTTCATAGGTTTCTTCGATGAAATATCGACGCAAAGATTCATGAGTTTGCTTTTGATCCCATGGACAACCATCTGGAGCACGCAAAGCTTTTACTACATCGACTAATGGTTGTACCGATACGGGCTTATCAGTATTGTTCTTCATATAGCTTAGCCTCCTCCTTATCTCGGCGCGCTTGTAAGCGCTTACCTATAACTGGGAAATGATACATATCAGCTTTTACAACGGCCTTTGTTAACCATAGGGATAAACCATACACAAAGACAGCCACAATAATAGCCGCTGCTACGGCACCACC
>CAKPSA010000045.1 GCA_934183145.1 uncultured Veillonella sp. | reverse complement strand
GACGCATTAAAAAAATAAAAGTTGAGGTAGTATAGTGTTTTTACAACAATTAGTTAACGGGTTAACCCTCGGTAGCTTATATGCTGTACTCGCTATTGGCTTAACACTTGTGTTTGGCGTTTTAAATATCATCAACATGGCACACGGAGGCATCTTTATGATAGGTGCCTTCGTTGGTCTTTTTATGGTAACTGTTTTTGACGTTAACATTTTTGTAGCCCTTATCGTAGCTATGGCTGTCGGTGCTATCCTCGGTTATCTTCTAGAATTTGTGGCGCTTCGTCCACTCCGTAAGAAAAAGGTGTCTCACTTGGCACCGCTTATTAGTACTATTGGTGTTTCTATTTTCCTTGAAAGTTTGGCATTATTGCTTTGGGGGCCTCAAACAAGATCTTTCCCACCAGATTATATTGGTGGCCTAATCGACTTTGGAGCTTTCAAAATTTCCATGGTACAAATTATTGGCTTAGGCGTTTCTGTTGTGTTAATGTTAATTCTTAATGTAGTTATTAAGAAAACTAAAATTGGTAAGGCTATTCGTGCCGTATCCATGAGTACAGAAACAGCAGCTCTCTTGGGTATTAATCCAACCATGATTATATCTGTTACCGTTATGATTGCATCTGCCTTAGGTGCTGCAGCAGGCGTGTTGGTTGGTTTGTCCTTTAATGCGATTGAGCCTACAATGGGCGTTATCATCGGCTTTAAAGGCCTTGCAGTACTTATCTTAGGTGGTCTTGGTAATATTACAGGTGCCATGGTTGGCGGCTTCATTTTAGGCGTAGCAGAAATCTTCTCTGTTGCCTATGGCGCATCTACATTCCGTGATGCTGTGGCCTTTGGCCTTATCATTCTATTATTATTCTGGCGCCCACAAGGCTTGTTTGGTTCTAAAGATAAAGGGGGGAGACCATAATGGATTTATTGAACCCGTATTATCTACAGATCGTGATGTTCTTCATCATCAATGCCATCATGGGTATCTCTATTTACTTTACACTTGCAAGTGGTCAGCTTTCTTTAGGGGCTGCTGGCTTTATGAGCGTTGGTGCATATGTAGGCGCTATCCTTTCTTTGAAAGCTGATTTGCCTATCGTTTTAGGCATTATCATTGGTGGCCTAGTTGCTAGTCTTGTAGCCGTTATTATCGGTTTACCAACAACACGTCTTCGCGGTTTATATCTTGCCATTGCTACTCTTGGTTTTGGCGAGGTGGTACGTGTTATTTTCTTGAACTTGGATATTACTAATGGTGCATTAGGCCTTTCTGGTATTCCATCCATTCCTCAAGAATTAACAAACTTAGCCTATGAACTTGATATCGATGGTTTAATGGGCATTGATGCTGTCGCATGGGGCAACCTAATGGCTATCATTATTCTATTGGCAATCTTAGTATTGATCATTGCCTTCTGTGTACGTATTAATAATAGCCGTGTGGGCCGTGCCTTTGCAGCGATTAAGGCTGATGATCATGCAGCAGAATTGATGGGTATTAACGTTGTATACTACAAGATGATGGCCTTTATTATTGGTGCTTTCATCGCCGGTATTGGCGGTGGTTTGTATGCTCATATTACAAACTTTATTAATCCTACAGACTTTAGCTACCATAAGGTAGTACAAATCTTATTATTCCCAGTATTTGGTGGTTCTAATGTAGTATGGGGTTCCGTATTAGGCTCCTTCATTCTTACATTATTACCAGAAGTATTGCGCTTCTTATCCGACTATCGGGATATCATCTACGGTGCATTGCTTGTTATCTTGATGGCAGTTCGCCCAGATGGTATTTTAACAGAATCTATGGTAGATAAAATTAGTCGTAAATTAGGCTTTAAAAAAGCTCCATATATTCCTGAATCACAAGTACTAACAGAACGTTTTGAAGCGTATAAACGTAAACAACAAGAAGAAAAACAAGGATAGGAGGGAACTGAATGCTATTAGAATTAAATGACGTAAGTAAAAGCTTTGGTGGCGTTGCAGCTCTCACCGGTATATCCTTTGGCGTAAAACAAGGCGAAGTATTTGGTGTTATTGGTCCAAATGGTGCTGGTAAAACTACACTCTTTAACTTGATTACAGGTGTATTCCCTGTAAGTTCTGGTGAAATCGTATTTGATGGTATGTCTGTTGTAGGCATTAAACCACATAGAACGGTAGAAATGGGTATAGCTCGTACATTCCAAAATATTCGTCTCTTTGGTAATATGACTGCTTTAGAAACTGTTTTAACAGGTATGCATTGCCGAACAGGTTCTGGTTTCATTGCTAGTTTCTTAAGAACTAAACGCCAACGCATTGAAGAAGAACGTTGTCGTGGCATTGCTTATGAGTTCTTAAAGCTTGTAGGTCTTGAAGAAGACGCTGAAGAGGTAGCTACATCTTTGCCATATGGTAAACAACGTCGCCTTGAAATTGCACGTGCTTTGGCAACGCATCCTCAATTAATTTTGCTTGATGAGCCAGCAGCAGGTATGAACGATAGTGAAACAGAAGCATTGCGCCAATTGATTGGTAAGATTCGCGATCTTGGTATTACTGTTGTCGTAATTGAACATGCTATGGAATTGATGATGAATATTTGTGACCGTTTGGTAGTATTCAACTTTGGTAAAAAGATTGCTGAAGGTACACCTCAAGAAATTCAAAATAATGAGGCTGTAATTGAAGCATACTTAGGTAAAGAGGAGGCGTAATATGTTAAAGCTAGAAAATATTGTGGCTGGTTATGGACATATTACAGCCTTAAAAGATATTAGTTTAGAAGTACCTCAAGGCTCTATTGTATCTTTGATTGGTGCCAATGGTGCCGGTAAGTCTACAACTATGAAAACCATCATGGGTCTTGTAAAACCAACCTCTGGTAAAGTATTATTTGAAGGCCAAGATATTACTGGTCATAAAACACATCAAATTGTACATGGTGGTATTTCTTTAGTTCCAGAAGGTCGCCAAATTCTTCAAGATATGAGCGTTTATGAAAACCTTGAAATGGGTGCTTATATTCGTAATGATAAAGAGATTGAAGCAGATATTAAAAAAGTATTTAAACGCTTCCCAATCCTTGACGAACGTAGTTACCAATTAGGTGGTACTCTATCTGGTGGTCAACAGCAAATGCTAGCTATTGGTCGTGCACTTATGGCGCGTCCAAAGCTCTTACTATTGGATGAACCATCAATGGGTCTTGCACCATTGGTAGTAAACGAAATCTTTGAAACTATCAAAGAAATTAGTGCAGAAGGAACTACGGTTCTTTTGGTAGAACAAAATGTACGACAAGCATTGAAAATTGCTGATTATGCGTATGTATTGGAAACAGGTAAAATGGTATTATCTGGTCCAGCTGATGAAGTACGTCATGATCCTCGCGTTATGGAGGCATATTTAGGCGGTCGTGTTGAATAATTAATACTTTAAGTCAATATTAATTATCTAAAATTTAAATAAGGTGTATATACTAAAAAGCTAGTATATACACCTTATTTTTTTGCTTTATTAATAAATATGATGAGTTGATTGTAAGTTTATGAAAGGGTGGTGAATTGAGTTTATACATATTTAATTTATTCATCGTAATTGAATGAATTAATATGGTGAAATACGAATGAAATGGGTAAAAAAATACCCATGAATATATGGTGAAAAGCTTATATTTACAGTATTTCTTCTTAAAGGTTTTATGAAGTTAGCTCAGAATAAACTGCGTTTGTAGAAGAATATTTAAAAAAATGATAAAATGACTTAACCGATTTTTTAGGATTATAAATCCTAGAAATGTAAGTGATGTATTGAGTGAGTTGAATGTAAATTAAAGAGGTAACGTATGAATAAAAAACAGTATATGATGATGGCAGCATTCTTATGTGCCACAACAACAGCAATGGCTGCTCCTGTTAATATAACAACAGAACAGTCTTCCAATTCTAACGCATTACAATCAGAAGGTCATGCACCACTTGAAACGAGTGCATCTGTTGTGAGCTCTGATAAAGAGTATCGTCTACGCCAAGGGGATGAACTAACTATTCAAGTTGTACAACAAGCAGACCTTGGTACACGTAATGGAAATGATATTATGTACACTGTTCGTCCAGACGGATATGTATCATTCCCTATGGTAGGAGCCGTAAAAGCAGATGGTTTAACGGTTGATGAATTTACGGCCCAATTACAACAAGGTTTATCTCGTTATATTATCAATCCAGATATTACTGTGAATGTTACAAAGCTTGGAGGCGTTCGTGTGTATGTATTTGGTGAGATTAATAAACCAGGTGCCTATACATTGACTAAGTCAAGTACCGTAATTGATGCAATTGGTGCTGCAGGTAGCTTTAACTGGGATACAGCTAAAAAGAAAATTTATTTGATTCATCAAGATAATCCTGAAAAACCAATTGCCATTAATTTAAATCGTATATTACAAACTGGAGATATGTCCGAAAACTATATTATGCGAGAAGGTGATGTTCTTTACTTGACTAAAAATAGCCGCATCAACTTTGCTCGTGATATTGCTCCAATTTTGACAGGCGCATACATGGTATCACGAATCGGTAAAGATTAAGGATAGGGTTTAAATCATATATAAGGGGGCGTTCTTTTGCGTTCATATTTATTACCAGCCATATTGTTTATTGCCGATATTGCTACGATTGTTATTGTTGCTTTCATTAGTTTATTTATTAGATTTGATGGGCATATAGAACCTCGATATATTAATCAAATGGTAGATGCATTGCCACTATTATTGGTTTCGTATATGTTGATGTTCTTGGTTATGCACCTATATACGCGTATATGGCGTTATGCAGGGATGAGAGAGGTTCTAGCCGTTTTTGTGGCTACAACTATTGGTACAGCAATTTTTTATTCATCCATGTTTGCTTTTGGACAATCATTACCTAGATCCATTTATTTTATTACATGGTTTCTAACTACTGGTACCGTTGGTATGGGACGTATGTTACTTCATTATGTGGCACTTCATTATAGTAATGGGGACGATGGTGAAAGTGGTCAAGTAAATACCCTCATTATAGGTGCGGGTGATGCCGGTGCAACTATAGCTCGTGAAATCGAACGTTATCATAAGCGGTCTCGCAGAATCATTGGTTTTGTTGATGATGATATGTTTAAACATAATCGTCTAATGAATGGCTTTAGAATTTTAGGGAATCGTGAAGATATTCCAATGCTTGTAGCAAGATATAAGGTCGAAGAAATTATCATTGCTATGCCATCTGTAAAGCGTGATATTATCCGTGAAATTATGGAAATCTGTTCACCCCTAAAATGTAAGATTAATACACTACCAGGTATGTATCAATTATTAGATGATGAAGTTTTGGTATCTCACTTGCATCCTATTTCCATAGAAGATTTACTAGAGCGTGATGAGATTCATCTAGATACATCGAAAGTAGAACCATATTTAAAAGACAAAGTCGTTCTTGTTACCGGTGCAGGTGGTTCTATTGGTTCTGAAATCTGTCGACAAGTACTACGGGTAAAGCCTAAAAAACTATTGTTATTAGGCCACGGTGAAAATAGTATTTACCTTATTCATCAAGAGTTGCGCTCTATTGTGCCTGAAGGTACATTGGTTCCCATTATTGCTGACATTCGAGATAAAAATCAGTTAGATCAAATTTTTACGGATTATGAACCAGATGTAGTATTCCATGCAGCAGCTCATAAACATGTACCACTTATGGAAATCCAACCAATTGCGGCGGTGCTAAATAATATTTATGGTACCCGTAATGTGGCAGATGTAGCAGGGGCACATAATGTGGAGCGCTTTGTTATGATTTCCACAGATAAAGCGGTAAATCCAACAAGTGTTATGGGTGCTACAAAGCGTGTAGCCGAAAAGGTTGTACTAGGTATGAATCATAAGTACAACACAAAATTTATTACTGTTCGTTTTGGTAATGTTCTTGGTAGTCGCGGTTCTGTTATTCCATTGTTCCGTAAACAAATTGAAGCTGGCGGGCCTGTAACCGTTACAGATCCTGAAATGACTCGTTACTTTATGACTATTCCTGAAGCAAGCCAACTTGTTTTACAAGCTGGTGCTATGGGGAGTGGTGGTGAAGTGTTCCTATTAGATATGGGTGAACCAGTAAAAATTGTTGATTTAGCGAAAAATATGATTCGTCTTTCTGGATTTGAGCCTGATAAAGATATTCGCATTGAATTCACTGGCTTACGTCCAGGTGAAAAGCTGTATGAAGAATTATTAACCGCTGAGGAAGGAACCAATACTACTACGCATAAGAAAATTTTTGAAGCTGCATTAGAGGATGTAGATCAAGAATGGTTAAGTGGTGAAATCGATCGCTTTGAAACATGCAAATCTGATTTGGATGTAATCAATGTATTGCAAGATATTGTTCCTACATATCATCCAAATCATAATGTATAACAATTTATTTATAATTATTTATTTAGAATTGTAATCTACGTGAGAGGGAGATTACAGTTACTATTCCTAAGAGGGAGAGACCCTGTTGTTTGTAAACTTTCACAGAAAGGGGTATATGGGTGGAACAAATTATTGATTTAAAAGAGGTCGGTAGAGTCCTCGTTAAACGTCGCCGTAAGATTATAAATGTAACGGTAGCCTGTATGGTATTAGGGGGTGCGTATGGATTTTTAGCACCATCTACATATCAATCTACATCTATGTTGCGCATTAAACAATCTCAAGGTTTGAGTAACTCTGTTTTATCAAGTGCTAATGGCTATTCTGATTCTATGGCACGTCAATTGATGAATACAGATGCAGAAATTTTAAAAAGTCGTAATGTTGTAGAACCTGTTATTTCTGCTATTGAAGATCCAGAGGGAACAGGCAAAGCACCAACATATGAAGAATTTGTTAAAACGCGTATCGAAACAAAACCATATAAAGAGACTGAATTGCTACAAGTTAGTGTGACTGGCAAAAGTCCAGAACAAGCACAAGAGGCTAATCAATTATTAATCGATACATTCTTGAAGCGCTTAGCAGATATTTCACATGTTGAGCAACGGACGACACGTGAGTTTTTGCAAAAACGTGTAGTAACTGCAAAAGAAGAATTAGAGCAAGCCGAAAAGAAATTACAACAATTCCAAGTGGATAATAAAGTATATTCCACGGCAGATCAGATGAAGGGTTTAACGGATAAGATTACCCTTATCGATCGTGAGAAGGCTCAAAATCAACTCGATTTAGAAACAGCACAAGCAGCGTTAGGCAGTATTAATGAACAATTGGGCTCCGCTGGTAAAAGTATTGCTGATAGTGCTACAGTACAAGCTTACAAAGGACAGCTAGCTGATTTAGAAGCGCGTAAAGCGTCTTATGTTGGTAAATATACTGATGAGCATCCAGCGATGAAAGAAATCAATCAACAAATAGAAGAAGCTAAGAGTGGTTTAAATGCTGAAATTAACGCTATTGCAAGTCAACAAGCACCATCAAGCAATTCTGCTCAACAAGGTTTATTGGCCGATAAGTTTAGAAATGAGGCTGCTTTAGCTGTTGCACAAGGTAAAGAATCTACCTTAGCTAATCTTGATAAAGAAAACGAAGAGGCTATGAAAAACCTACCTGAAAAAGAGCGTGGTTATATTCAAGCCAAACGTGATGTAGATGTAGCACAAGATATTTACGAAATGCTATCCAAACGCTTAGAAGAGGCTAAGGTTGCGGAAGTGATGGTACCAAATGAGGTTCAAATCGTAGATGCTCCTACATTACCAGAAAAAGCTATTGCTCCTCGTAAAGTTCTTATTTTATTAGGCTCTACAATTTTGGGTCTCATCATTGGATGCCTTTATACAGTGGGTCAGTTCTTCTATAATCGCAAAGTTCAGTCTGTACAAGAAATCAATGAAATTCTTGGGATTGAAAACTTAGGTATCATTCCAAATCATGAAGAAAAGGAATATGAAGAACCTAGTAATCGTATCGTAGCATTATGGCGCAAAGTGAGAGGTTAATATGATTAGACTGATTTCTAATGAACGTGGTGATACACCGCTTGTGGAAGCATATCGTACATTGCGAAGCAATCTGCAATACGTATGCAATCAACATAATTGTAAGATAATATGTATTACTGCTGCTACTAGTGGAGAAGGTACTTCAGAGGCGGCGGCTAATACAGCAATAGCCTTATCGAAGAATAATAATAAAGTTCTTTTGGTAGATGGTAATTTACGTAACCCAGTACAGCACATAGCATTTAATGTACAAAATAAAGGTCTTACGAATGCAGTTATTATGGATGAAGATTTGACGATTCATCGTAATATTGTGCCTCATTTGGATGTGCTTACTGCTGGCGAAATAGTTGGTCATCCTTCTGATGTAGTTGATTCTAGTAAGTTATCAACAATTTGGGATTATATTCGCGATGAATATGATGTGGTTATCATTGATACACCACCTGTATTAGATGTTACGGATGCTATTGTATTAGCGGAAAAATCCGACGGTGTTATGCTTGTTGTTAAAAATGAAGTAGCTAGTCCTAAAGATTTAATAGAAGCTAAAAAGCGTCTTGTTCAAGTTGGTATTCCTTTATTAGGATCCATCGTAATTGATGCATAGTAGCAATTAATTCATATAAATTTGATTTGATAAATCAAGCGTATCCATAAGGTACAGAAAGTCATGAGGTGATGTATATGAAAATTAATTTTTCCCCTCCCGATATTACAGAGTTAGAAATTAATGAAGTTGTTGAAGCCTTAAAAAGTGGTTGGATTACAACTGGTCCGCGCACTAAAGAATTAGAAAAAAAGATTGCGGCACAGTTAGGTACACCTAAAGCCGTTTGTTTAAACTCTGCTACCGCAGCGCTTGAGATGTCTCTTCGGGTATTAGGTATTGGCCCTGGCGATGAAGTAATTACAAGTGCCTATTCTTATACAGCTAGTGCAAGTCCTGTTGTTCATGTAGGGGCTACACTAGTTCTTGTAGATACCCAAAAAGATTCATTTGAGATGGATTATGATGCTGTCGCTCGTGCTATTACACCAAAAACAAAATCTATAATTCCAGTAGATATTGCAGGGGTACCTTGTGATTATGATCGCCTACGCGCTATTGTAGATGAAAAGAAATCTCTATTTACTCCAGATAATGATATTCAAAAAGCTTTAGGTCATATTCCTATTGTAGCGGACTGTGCACACTCCTTTGGTGCATCCTATAAAGGGATAGCAACTGGTAATGTGGCTGATTTTAGCAGTTTTTCCTTCCATGCAGTAAAGAACTTTACAACTGCAGAAGGTGGCTGTGCTACATGGCGACATATTGATGGTATTGATGATGAAGTTATTTACAAGCAATTCCAATTGTTATCCTTGCATGGTCAAGATAA
>CAKPSA010000044.1 GCA_934183145.1 uncultured Veillonella sp. | reverse complement strand
ATTACTACTGGTTCTTGTGCTAACCAATCTTGCATTTGTGTAAATGGATGCCATACAAACTCATGGTCCCATTGTGCCGCTTGTGAAAGCTGTTTCTCTGCCATTTTGTCACCTCATACGTACAAATTTTACAAACTATAACTCTCAATACCTATAATACTCAATTACTATAACAATCTATTACTATAAATAATTAGCCTAAGTTAAATTACAATATCTAACTACTATATACCTAGTACTGTATTCCATACCTTCTTAGAGTCCACAAAAGACCGAGCCCAACCAAGCTGAACCTTTTGAATGTCTGGACCTTGGTATGGCGGCACAACAGCCACTACAGGAATTTCTGTATAACGCTCCATATCTTCTACATTTGTTTTTAACAAGAACGGATCTACTGCAGTCGTATCATTTACGATGATGGCTTTCACCTCGATACCATGCATCTTTGCGTATTCACAGGTCAAAATAGCGCGGTTAATGGAGCCCAATCGGCCATCAGCAACAACGATAGCTGGTAATTTAATATCTTTCATCAAATCTGTGAAAGTTTTATCACCATAGAGCGGTGTTGTAATACCACCAGCACCTTCTACAAAGGTTAGATCATAGCGATTAACAACATCTAATGTATGAGCTACTACACCATCATAATCGATTTCTATACCAGATAACTCTGCTGCAAGACGAGGAGAAAAATCACCAGCGATAGCATATGGATTTACTTCATGACGACGGGATTCAGGAATACCTGCAGCACGCATCAAATGCGTAGCATCCTTGCTTTCAAGATCCACATTATAATTATCCTCATCCATCGTTACACATTCAGGAAAAGGTACCGCGCTAGATGACACCGGTTTAACCATACCAACTGCAAAACCATCATCGACAGCCATAGCCCCTAGCAATCCTGTCACAAACGTCTTGCCTACATCTGTATCTGTTCCAATTATAGAAATACCTAACTGCTTCATACAGGTCTCCTCTCAGCGATACTTAGCGCCGCATAGGTTAACTAATTTATGTGAGTAAGTTTACAATCTAATTACAATATACAGCCAAACGGAATATATAGTCAACCTATTATTAGCATTCTAGTTTACATTGTTATAACTCTATGGGGCCCGGATACAACGCTAGATTTTAATTAAAAAGCAGTGTCCCTAACCACCTTGCTCCAAAGCGAGCTAAGTCGCGCTTCGCTTAGGAACACTGCTTTTTATAACATTACCGCCGAACTAGTCCCATAGAGTTATATCCAACCTCTTTGAATACGCTAATAATAGGTTGGCGATATAGGGGGAAAAGAAAAAGAGTGATGAGGTTAGTCATCACTCTTTTTTACCTAAATGTAGTTATGTAGAGGGGCCCCATCGAGGCCACCACTAAATTTCAATATAACGGAATTCGCCTGTATCAGGGTCCATCATGCCACCATAGAATCCCATTCCTTTCGGGAATAGTGGATGGTTACGCAAGAAGTTAACTGTATAGATTACATTGTCTTCGGAGATATGGAAACGATCCATCCAGTCAATAAGGCCTGGTTCGATCATGCGAATCGCATCTTCACTAATACCTTTTGCTTTCATGGACTCCATAAATGTAGTAGCAGAGAAGTCAATCATACCGCAGTTTTCATGGCCAATAACTAATACATCCTCAATCTCCATACCATAAGTAGCAACTAGCAAGCTTTGTACGATATTATCGATTGGTTGTGTTACGCTATTACCGGCTGTTTTTATAACGATGATTTCACCACGATTAAAGCCTAATGCATCTTCTAACATGCAGACTAAACGTGTATCCATACATGTGACAATACCTAATTTTTTAGTAGGATGGCTTGTTAATCCTGCCTTTGGTAATTCAGGATGATTTTTCACATATTCTTTATTGGTTTCAATTATTTTTTTAATATCAATCATAAGGTACCTCATTTACATTTCTATCTATAAAATAGATTCTATTCATTATATACAACATATTCACTACAAAACAAGTGATTTTCATCACCTATAAATATTTATTATAACCTATTTCCTTCACAAGAAGGCCACAAAGCTCATATTAATTCTATATTTATAATTAATATTCATTTATTATACCTTTTATTCTTATATATTTATAAAAATGAATATGCTGTATATTTCTTACATTACTAGTAGATTATAATTCCCCCAATGTGGTACTATTAAAACTATAGAAGAGAAACGCCACATGATACCACATATGACGTGAACTGTATGTACAGTAAGGAGGTTTTTATTATGGGTATCAATCAAAAAACGTTGCCAGGCATTCTGCTCTGCGCGGTCCTCGCTATTCCTTGTTGGCTATTAGGCCTAGAATTTCACCTTATCGGTAGTCCAATCTTTGCCATTATCTTAGGTATAATTATTGGCTCTGTATTCACATCTTGGAAACGCGAAAAAACTGGTGCTGGCATCGGCTTCACATCTAAAAAGATTTTACAATGGGCCGTTATTTTATTGGGCTTTGGCTTAAACATTACACAGATTTTACATGTAGGTTGGATTTCATTACCTGTCATTATTTCAACCATCGCTACATCTTTAATCGTGTCCTATGTTATCTATCGCCTCACTCATATCGACTCTAATACAGCTGTGCTTATCGGCGTAGGCTCCTCCATTTGTGGTGGTTCTGCCATCGCTGCAGCCGCACCAGTCATCAAGGCAGAGGATCAAGATATTGCCCAAGCAATCTCCGTTGTATTCTTCTTCAATGTAGTAGCAGCATTTGTATTCCCTCAATTTGGCGATGCTATTGGTCTTTCTAATATGGGCTTTGGTCTATTTGCTGGTACAGCCGTAAACGATACATCCTCTGTAACAGCTACTGCTGCCGTATGGGATAGTATGAAAGGTACTGGTACACAAGTACTAGAATATGCAACAATTGTTAAATTAACACGTACCCTCGCTATCATTCCTATCTGTTTAGGTTTAGCAAGTTACCAAGTATATAAAGCAAAACAAAATGCTGCTCAAACTGATGGTAGCAGTGTTAGCATCGCTAAAATCTTCCCTAAATTTGTTTTATACTTTGTAATTTGTTCTCTTATTACAACAGCATTATCCTATGCGAATGTAGATATTCAATTCTTGAGCGTATTCAAAACTATTTCCAAATACTTTATTACAATGGCAATGGTTGCTATCGGTCTTAATACCAATATCGTAAAATTGATAAAATCCGGTGGTTCTGCCCTTGCATTGGGTGCTTGTTGCTGGATTACCATCACAGCAGTCAGCCTAGCTGCACAACATATGATTGGTTTATGGTAAGAAATATACATACCTATTTTAATATGATATAATTGTATATAGTTAGAATAGTAATAACCCCTCCAGTAATGGAGGGGTTTCGTGCTACTATTCACCTTATTAGTACTTTATCATACTATAGTTAGGAGGGTTAACATGTACTTCTTACAAGGACTTCTTGTCGGTCTCGCAACATTTGCCCCTGTTGGCATGCAAAACCTCTTCATCATCAATACAGCATTGGTACAACCTATACGTCGTATCATATTGACCCTTATCATATTGGCACTATTTGATATGAGCCTCAGTACGGCCGCCTTCTTTGGTATCGGCGCCATTCTTGAAATGTGGCCGCTTACCAAGCTTATCGTGCTCCTCTTTGGGGGCCTCCTCATTGTGTATATGGGCTTTAATATTTTCAGAACTGAACCAGATATGCGCAATGTAAATACGAATATTCCAATTCGTAAAATTATCCTATCCGCTATTGCTGTATCCTGGGGTAATCCTCAAGCTGTTCTCGATGCAACTATGATGCTCGGCGCCTTTCAAGCTAATATACCTGAAGAGGGTATTTATTATTTCTTTGGAGGCTTCCTAGCTATGACCCCAATGTGGTTTGGCGCCTTGGCTGCCACCATGCATTTATTAGCTAAAAAAATAAAAATAACCCATATGGCTTGGATCAATCGCTTCTGCGGCGCCGTTCTCGTCATTTATGGTATAAAATTATTCATCGATGGGATTACAATGCTCTTGGAATATGTTTAATTAAACGATCTTCAATAGAGCAATATTCAAACAATAAAGCCGTTAGCATACGCTAACGGCTTTTATAATGTAATTATTTGTTTTAATACAATTCACTTTGCTTTGGCTTTAGCAGTAGTATTCGTTATCTTAAAACTCCGACAAAACTTGATTGAACATGTCTCTAAAAGCTTCTACATAGGTATTACTTTGATTTCGTTGAGATACAAAGTAGTAATTACGCTCCATAGATTTACCATGGTTAGTCAATACCTTGCGCTCAATGCCTGGCATGGAGTCGGTTAAATATTTAAAACGATCAAGTAACAATAAGCCTTGTTGACCTGCCACTAAATAACGCGCCTCCTCTAATGTACGAGCATATGCAAAGGCACCAGCATAACCTATGGCCTTACGATAATGCTCTTCCTCAGCTAACGTATACTTACCACGACATACTAGGATAAGAGGCAAATCATCAATGGTTTTAATTTCAACGCTACCTTCATTAGTATAACCTTGCGGCACCTCAATCACGGTTGTGGCCTTATCGATTAAATAACTTTCAAAATCATCAGATAAAACCTGCCACTGATCATTAAAAATCACATCCACACGACGATCATCCAACATACCATATAGCTCTTCATGACTGCCACTATACATGCGGATATCTAAATTTTTATAGCGCTTCGCCATGCGAATGACCGTTTGCTGCATTGCCATCCCACTATAGCGGTTCAAATAGCCAATCCGTAAACTGACACGTGCATCTGTGCCGATACGGGTTGTTTCTACCTTAATTTCATGAAAACGTTCTAGTAATTTTTTACCAGATCGATATAGATATTGTCCTGCTGGTGTTAGGTGAAAGCTTCGCTTTTCTCTTACCATCAGCTCCACACCAAGACTCGTTTCAAGGGCTTTAATTTGTTGTGAAATAGCAGATTGAGATACATACTGCTCTGTCGCAGCTTGGGTAAAACTATTATTATCAACTACACACACAAAATACTCTAATTGTTTCAACAACATAACGATACACTCTCATCTCTCTTATAGTTAGTAGTCTTGCTCTATCTACTAACCTACTTCACAACATATACCAACTACTCTCATTAGTATTTGCTACTCACATCACGTATATACAACTACAACTACAACTACAACTACAACTACAACTACAACTACAACTATTATATTTCATTAAAAGCAGATTCTCTATGATGAGCTACTTTCACGAGTTATAACTAAATTACGATATACAAACCATGAAGCCACAAAGAATATTGCTGCAGTAGACCAGAATACAGCACCATAGCCAAAATTGCGCGCAATAACACCACTAATAACAGGACCCAATACATTGCCCATCATAGCGACGCTAGATACGGCACCAAAGACAATGCCTCTTCTCTCAACAGGAACGGCCTTAGATATAAGAGTATTTGCAATTGGTGTAATAAAGCCCATAAAAAAGCCTGCAATGGCACGGAATACACCAAGGCCCCAGATACTAGGCATCAAGTATTGCAAAATAAACAGAGATCCCACCGCCCATGTAGCGGTAAAAATAATACGAGGCATGGTTAATCGTGCTGTTACCTTACTGATGGAAATCGATGCCAGTGCGCTAAATAAGCCAGCCCCAAAGATAATAATCCCTACAATGGTAGCAACAAATTCATCATTCACCGCCATATAATGTTTGATATAAAGCGGTAAGATTGGACCAATGCCAGTAATACCAAAATTACATAAAAACTGCATTGCTACTAATAGACGAACCCGAGGTATCATGAGAAATGATTTAATCAAAGAAATTTGTGACTCTTGAGCATCTACCTTGTGCTTAAACTGCAAATTAGGCATTAGGAAATAAATACCTAACAAGCAAATTCCAGTCAACCCAGAAAATACAAAGAATGGTGCTCTATAGCCTAATAGATCAGCCGCTAAGCCCCCCATAAGAGGACCAAAGACGAGTCCCATTACCATAGAGGCCTGATATAGCCCCATTGCCCATGGCACCTTTTCCTCAGGTGTTATGAGCACAATAATAGCCAGTCCTATCGGTACGTAGCCACCAACTACACCTTGTAAAATCCGTAGCACCAATAACTGTGTAGGAGTTTGCGTGAAAGCACAAGCCCCAACGGTAACCATTAAGGTAAATAAGATAAACATCATTACCTTACGTGGTCCTAGTTGGTTCGCCTTGCGCGACCAATACGGTGCACTAAGCGCTACCATACACGGCGTTACACCTGATACGATGCCTGCCCACATAGCAGCTTCACCTGGATTATGTAGACCTAACTCTATAAGAAATAACGGTAGAAATGATAGCACACCTATAATTGTTATTCCCCCACCAATCTGTATAATACAGATCAAATAGATAATTCGTTTCCAAGAAGAATCCATAGCGACTTTCTTTCTTATCTTTATATGGCCCATATAGTTCAATAAAACTACACATGAACTCAATATATAAGTTCATAGATGTAAAAATATACTTTATGATCAGTGTATATATACTAATAAGCAAATTCTGTTCTGGCATATATTAAAATACTGAACTAGAATAATCAATTAGCATATACTTACACAAAATAATAGAATATACTCACAATAATATTGTATCGTAAACTACTAAAAAAGACCATCTCTTCCACATATAAAGGGTAGAGATGGTCTCTTTTTACAGCGATGATTATAGAACTTTTATAAGAATAAAAAGTACGTATACATCATTTATTTTTGTTTGAACATCCAGTAGATGTAATAGATAACAAGTGCATAAGTTACTACATCAAATACTGGTAAGAATGGCACCATTTTAGATAAACGGCCGAAACCATGAACATGAATATTTGCCGCAATGATGGCAATTAAATTCAAACGGTGAATCCAAATTGCCTTTTTACGAGACACGGATTTTGCCATGTTACCCACCCAAGGTGATAAGTACAACACTGCAAAGATAAGAGCAATAAACATCGCTACAAGGGATATATAACCGCCCCAGAAACCTAAGAAGGATTTCAATGCTTTTAGGAAGTATACATACCAGTGTACACATACAAGAATGACACTAACAATACCTACGATGCGATGAATCTCAAACATTTCTTTTGGATTATAGCGTTTGATAAACCATTTTGGTTTTGTCGCAATGTATGTCAATACAAGCCATGCAACATAAGGAACAAGGCCTAAATGAACCTTCCAGTTACCGAATGGTCGGCCACCTGTTACATAACCATATTCAACCATGCCCATGAAAATTAATGATAAAACTGCAATCCAGATCAAAATATGATATTTACTCTTAAACTGCTTTTTTACTACTTCTGCCATATAAACCTCACTATTTCTTATACAAACTATTAGTATACATCTAGTCGGTCTAATGTAGCATGCTAACAATTTCAATCCACATAGCATTCTACTTAGAACTAATTATGTATTAACTTTCAAACTAATTATAAAATTTGAAATTAGAATTTGAAGTTAAGGTCAGCACGGTAGTAATCATTTACACGGTTACCTTCTTGTGTTTTAGCATGGAAACCATAGAATGCATTAATACCAATATTTTTCTCTGGTGCGTAAGATGCACCTAATTGCCATGCTTTATAACCTTCAAAACGTGTTTTCTTTAATAAATCGTTAGATTCATATTTTTGTGTTTTAAATACAGGTGCATTTTTAGCTTGGTCAAAGTAGTCTAAGCGGATAGCCCAAGAGTTCTTCTTGTTAATTTTATAATCGCCCCATTTAACGCCTACGTTCCAAATATCGGAATCACTCAAGCCAGATGCTTTTACCCACTCGCCATCAATACCGAATTTACCAACATTATATTTAGCATTAAAGCCATATACATTATCGAATTCGTTATTTGTCTTGCCATTACCCATACGTACATTCGTTGTACCAACATGAGCAAACATACCGCCAAAGCTAAAGCGATCATTAACAGCTACATTGGCATTAATAAGACCTACATCACCATTATCAGCCTTGCTAGTCTTAGCAAAACGACCTGCTGTCATGTAACCATACGCACCATCTAATGTAACTTTTTTACCTACCTTAGCCGTAACACCTATACCATCAAAGTTAGAGCTATAAATCAAGCCACCGCCAAATTTTTGGGTATAACGACCAGCATCAACTACAACATTTTTACCAAATTTATGCTCTACATATGCCAAGTCCCAGTTAGCTTGAGCCTCTTTAGAGCTATCACCTAATTCAATAGAGCCTGTTGTAATACGCGCTTTCACAGATGTGTTTTTATTAACCTTTGCATCAAGGCCTAAACGTACACGGGCTGTAATTTTATCTTCGTAATCATAACCATCGATACCTTCTTTACCGATGTAATTGATACGAGCATCACCAGTTACTTTTACATTGCCTACACGATCTTCTAGTTTAGCTACACGCACACCCAATGTATTCAATTCATTGGAGAACTCGTCAGCCAAGCGATTCAACATAGCTTGTTGTTCTGCATTAGCACGATCTTGATTAGCCATGCCTTTTGCGATCATTTGAGCCATTTCATAACGAGTAATATTATTTTGACCTTTGAAAGTACCATCAGGATAGCCATTGATGATACCAGCTGTAGCCAATTGGTCTACGGCTTGGTATGCCCAGCTATCGGATGGAACATCAGAAAATGGGTTAACAGCAAAGGCTGTAGCCACACCCATCATGGCTGCTACTGCAAAAGCACTAGTCATTTTACATTTAATCATAATAAACCTCACACAATAAATAATGATTAATAAAAAATGAAAAGACAATGAATTATATGGATATAATTATCATTATCATATTTAACATACAAATAATATCAACTTTCATTATGCAAGTAAATAGATAATGTATATCAATCTCACAATCATTTATGCATCAAAATGATAATATAGAATATTTTATTTCCTAAAAAATAAAATATAACTAAAAAATCCCTTCTGTGTAATACAGAAGGGACTTTATCAATTCATATTATTTCTTTTTAAACATCAAATAGATGCAGTAGATTACAAGACCATATGTAATAATATCAAATACTTGTAAGAATGGTACCATTTTAGAAATTCTTGTAAAACCATGGATATGAATGTCTGCAGCAACTAATGCTACAAGATTTAAACGATGAAGCCAAATACCCACATTACGGCCAGATGGTGTAACTTTTCTAAGTTTTGGCGTTAAGAAGGCAAGGCCAGAAATAGTACCGATGCCAAAAGAAGTTAGGGCTACATAGCCACCCCACCAACCGAGGATAGATTTAGCAGCTTTACCGAAATAAAGGTATAAATGGAATGCAATAACAGCTACAGTAGCCATACCTAATGCACGGTGCACCTTATACATATCACCTAAATTATAGCGGCTTGTAAACCATTTAGGGCGAGTCGCTAAATAAGTCATAACAATCCATACACACCATGGCACAAGGCCTGTGTAAACTTTGTAGTTACCAAAAGCACGGCCACCGACCATGTAGCCCCACTCTAATAAACCAATCATAATTAAGGAGAATACAGCAATCCATATAAAGATATGGTAAATACTTTTTTGCTGTTTTGTTGTAACTTGATCCATCATATACCTCTCTAAAACAACATCTAAAAAATTTAATCTATACGATATAGTTTATCATTTAAATCGAATTTTGTAGATTACTTATATTAGATAAATAGTATTTATTATAAGAATAATTCTAAAATAAAATATCTATTATGGTAATTCTAAGCTTATTACAACAAACAATTATCTTCTCTACTGAGAGTAAAATACAATCTAATACAGAATAAGTAAATAAAAGCCCCTTGTACTAGTGAGCATACGCTTTCACTAATACAAGGGGCTAAGGATTAATTTGTCATATCATGAAGGGCATACAAATCAATCATCATCCTAATTATTTTTGATCACGTTTACGATATACAATGAACGGACGTGTTAAGTAGTTGAGTGGAACACTCAAGCAGTGTACCAAACGGCTGAATGGGAAGATAATAGC
>CAKPSA010000043.1 GCA_934183145.1 uncultured Veillonella sp. | reverse complement strand
AGCTATGCTCGTGAAGAAGGCTCTGGTAGTCGCTTAAAGAGTTCGCCTAATACAAGTACCATGTACATTGATCCTTGGGATTACGATAAGAGCTTATTAGTGGATAAACTAGATCGCCTTGTACGACGTAAAGGCGATAATAGCATTAAAGTTTACTCTCATATTCACGACTATAAATTCATTAATTCCGGTGGTGGCATGCCGCAATGGGATATGGATTATGAATACTATGGTGCCGCTACAGATGCACAAAAGCCAGGCATTACATATGATGATTATGTAAACTATGGTTTGTCTGAAGGAGCCCTTAGCAGTTGGTCTAGTACTTCTCCAAATAATCAACCAATTTCCGATGATTTTAGAAATCGTTACAACTCTCTAAAATCACGGTTAGAGGCTGAAAATCCTGAGATGGCGAATACCCGTTCTAATATCGTAGGCGACTACTTCAAGTATGGCGAGTCCAATGATCCTGAAATGCGTAAAAAGGCGCCTAAGCTAAATGGAAAAGCCTTCTTAGAAGAATATCGTAGCCGTGATCAACGGTTAACAACTGGTAGTGGTACGATTCGCAAGTTAAATGCTTATGTTTCTGATACATGGCAGGTAAATAAGAATTTAACATTATCTCCAATTCTTCGCTTTGATAATAGTAGCTTATTTGGTTCCAACTTATCTGCGTCCTTAGGCATGACCTATAACGTTAAAGGTAATACTCACCGTAGATTTAAAGCCAATGTAGGGACTGGATATACAGAACCTGGTATGGGCGAATTGTGGTACAACTGGGAAATGTATGCGTCTAACCCTGTAGGGATTGGGGTAGCGAAGCTTGGTTGGTATTGGGCTGGTAATCCTAATTTGAAACCTGAGAAATCTGTTAACTTTGACATGAGCTTAGAAGGTGAAAATAAGAATACTTATGCTCGTGTAGGCGTATTCCATAACCGCATCAAGAATTACATGTCTGTATACTTCACAGGAGATTTTATGGACTTTGCACCATACCTTAAAGGTGATGCGAAGTACCAACGTGCACCGGACATGATTTATAGCTTTAAAAATATTGGCAAAGCTGAAATTACGGGCCTTCAAGCAGAGGTACAACAGAAATTTGGTAAGTATTGGTCCGGTAAACTCGGGTATACATACTTGCATGCTATTAACAAGAGCGATCCAACAATGCCTCGACAATTGCTGGATAAACCAATGCATAAGGTTGATATTGGCATTACCTATGACAACCCTAAATCCGGTTGGAATGGTTCCATCTGGGGTGATTACTATATTAATATGCTTGATAGCAATACTCTTAATAATGGTGGCAACTACTGGCCAGATATCCTATCTGGTGATGCAGGTGTTTATAATAAACAAACCTATGAAAAGAAAACATTTGGCATTTGGAATGTAATGGTTCAAAAACGATTCAATAAAAATGCCATGATGTATTTTGGTATCAATAATATCTTTAACCATCGAGACGATGATCGTGCTACCCAAGAACGCGTGTATCGTGTGGGGGTTAACCTTAAATTTGGTGGTGGAGACAGTACTAAAACGACAGCTATCGGCAAGACTAAGGATGGTGCAAAAGGTAGCGTAATAGGTGCCACTGTAGCGGGCGCTAATGGTGAAGTTACAAATGTTGAATCCGGGGTACAAAACGTAGCTGATGTAGTTCGCTTAACGGACTTTATTCGTTCTGATTTTGACGCCACAAAAGAGCGTGGTGTTACCTTAGTTGGCGACTACAGAGCGCGTTGGATGGCTCATGATGGTTCTAATCGACCACAATCTCCATTTAGAGCAAATTCCGCTATTGGCTCTGCAAAAGCTAATATGTATGATGCTAATCGTCATAGCTTTGAACAACGCTTGCGCCTTGGCTTTGATGCTCGCCTCAATGAGTTTACAAATCTTAAAGTTATAGGTAGTGCAACTGGTATGAGCGGTGTCGATACAAGCTGGACACAATCCGATTCTAAGGGCTTTAACCATCAACGAATCGATACAGTTGATCTTACAAGACGCGTTAAAAAATGGGATGTATCGGTAGGGCGTTTAACAGAACCTATGGGTGCTAGTGGCTACTGGTTTGGTCAATCCTATGATGGTGTTCGTGCCGTATGGAATGGTCATGACTCTCAAGTTCGTATCGGTGTTGGTACTTTCAAACATAGTACTGGCATTACAGATTCTGCTTATACACATGCAGTCCATGAAGTTATTTACAGACCTCCAACAGCAGCTGAATTGATTGGTATTAACCGTGATGAGTTCCCATACGATATTAGTAGTGCTACAAAAACTGGCTCTGATGGTGAGAAAAAATCTACAGAGGATGCAGCAGCACCAGATAGTCCTAATGGTATCTATGATTCTACTTATAAAGGTAAGACAGATAGCATCTACTTCTATCAACAGCTTAAAGGCTTACAAGATGAATATGAAGCTTATAAGGAAACATTAAATCTTAGCTGGAGTAATCCAAACCGAGATCAAGAGATTGCAAAAGCTGATGCTAAGCTAAGAGAGACCCAACAAAAACAAGCTCAAATCATGAGTCGATTACAAGATATTCTTACAAAAGCATATCCTACAGATATGGCAGAGAAGAAATTCTCCCTCGATATTCCATCTGGTGGTTATGCAATGTATGAAATCACTAATAAGCATACAGGGGAAAAACTCTATAAGACAGGGGACATTATGTATAATGTGAACTCCTCCTTATACCCTGAATACTTAAAAGAAAAGGCTAAAGGTCTTATCGTATCTACAGATAATAAAGATGTTTTGTTAAATCCAAAAGCCTATGTTGATAAGCATGCTGCAGATATTAATCAATCAATTACAGAAATAGCTAAATATAATGCTACAGATAACTGGTCGAACTATAAAGGCAGTGAACTAGATACTGTTTGGGTTAAACAGCCAGATGGCACTTTCAAACAATCCTATGATTACTATGGACAACCATCTAGTGATTATGAGTTCACTGGTTATTTAGGTGCTAAAACGTATAAATACGATAGTGGTAGCTATGTATTTAGCGATTATGATGCTAAAGATGCAATTTACAAGAAGAACTTTACAATGGGATCCAATGACTGGGGTGAAGGTAGTTCCTACTATGGTTGGGGTATGCCAAATGCATTGTTTAACTATATGTATAATCTTGAAAAAGTTGTACATGATGCAGAATCTGAAAATAAATTACCTCGTGAAGCAATAGGCAAAATCATCGGTAACTTGATTCGTACAGAAGGTGTGGTTCTTGAAAAAGATGATGTACCTGCTATTGATAAAGCGGCCTTTGTTCAATACAAGAAACAAATAGGCTCTCGTCTTGGGTTACAAGCATGGTACTTACGTTCCTTCGGCAGTAAAACTCATACCTATTTAAATGCAAATGGGAATAGCAATGATGAATATAGCTTCTCCGATGTGGCTCATGTATTTGGTATCGGCGCTAAATATCAATTAGGGGCTAATGCTTCGGTTACAGTTGATTACGGTCAAAACCGATCTAACTTAGGTCGTTACTTAAATGGTAACACTGTATATCAACATGAACGGGGCACCGCAGACTTTGCCCTTAAAGGTCATCAAATGGGTGGCGCTCCACACTTCTGGATGGCTCGTCTAGATATTGGTCGAGCGGATCTAGATATTCCAAAATCTTGGAATGCGTTTATCGACTATAAATACTTTGAACATGGTTCATTCTTTGGTGGTAATGGTACTGGTGCTGTGCCAGATCGTTATCTCGATGGTATTCGTAGCTTTACCTTTGGTGCAGGCTATGTACCACGTAAGGATTTACTCCTTGAAGCATTCTATACATTTGATGCGAAGGGCACTAATAAACGAGATACTTTATATGGTAGTGAAAGCTTTAAGTTAGGCGATTATACAAGAATTCAAGGGACCTACAGGTTCTAATGTTCAGTCTGTAAACAGGCAGAAAGGTTATTAAAATGGAAAATTTAAATTATGTCATTCACTTGTTTCATAGTGGCGGGTATGTAATGTATCCATTGTTACTCTTGTCTTTTATGGTTATCGCTATCGCTGCAGAACGGGCTTTCTTTTATCATAAGTATTCAGGTAAGACATTTGTTGTTACACATGCAGTAAATGAGCTCGCAAGATTACAAAAATGGGATGAGATTGATAAGGTTATTAAAGAAAACCCATCTATTGCAAGCCGCATTGCAGAAGCAGGTTTGAATAATGCTTCTAGCGAAGAAGCGATGAAAACAGCCTTCGCTGATCAAATGGGCGTTGATGCGGTTGGTTTCCGCAAATATATGGACTGCCTTAGTGCTACCGTTACAATCTCTCCATTATTGGGCTTATTAGGTACAGTAACAGGTATGATTGGTTCTTTCAGTATTCTTGACTCTGGTGCTGGTGCATCCGCCATTACTGGTGGTGTAGGTGAGGCACTTATCGCTACAGCGTCTGGTTTGTGTGTAGCCATCATGGCATTCATTGTGTACACATTCTTTAGCCATCGTTTAGATTCTATTATTAATCAAATCGAAGGCATGTGTGTAAACATTGTTAGTGCTAAGCGAGAAGGGTGGAAATGATTATGAACTTACAAAGCTTTCGTATGAAAACAAAGCCTGAATTCATGATTATCCCAATGATTGATATTATCTTCTTCTTGTTGGTATTCTTCATGATGAACAGCTTACAAACAGTGGCGCAAAAGGCGTTATCCGTACAATTACCACAAGCTACAAGTGCCTCTGCACCAGCTCAATTACCTGTAGTACTTACATTAGATGCAGAAGGACATATTACAATTGATAATAAGCCAATGAGCATTGATGATGCTGAGGCGATGGTTAAACAGCGCATTCAAGAAAATCCAAACGCTAGCGTTATTTTACAAGCTGACAAACGCGCTGCTCATGGTCAAGTTGTAGCGATTATGGATATGTTGAAACAATCTGGCGTTAAACGGTTGGCTATTGCAGCTGAACAGAAAGGATAACTATGGGACTAGGCATATCATGGAAAAAAGCAGCCATTATATCCGCCATAGTTCATCTTATTGCTCTCTTTGTTGCCGTAATCTTTTTCGTAGTAGTTCCAGCCATTCAAGACATGGAAACTTATGAAATCGACCTCACACAAAGTGTACTCGATGATGGCGGCAGTGGTCATGCTGGTGGCGGTGGGGGAAATAGGTCTGACCTATTCCCAAAACCATTGTCAGCAGAAGAAGTGGCGGCAAGAACAAAGGCTGTTGTAGCGAATATAGATCCATCTCCTGCAACAGATATTTCTGATGCAGTAGATGTAGCCCCGAAAGGTGGCGAACATAAAGGTCATAACTCTGGCGATAATTCCGCAGGTGGTTCCGGCCCAGGAAATGGTGGCGGTTCTGGCGGTGGAAACGGTACCGGTGTTGGCACTGGCAATGGTAATGGCCAAGGTCAAGGAAATGGCAACGGTAATGGCAATGGTAATGGTGATGATCATGGAACAGTGAGAGCGGCATTTGATACGGAAGGGTTCCGTGCAAGAGTGCAAGATAATGCACAAATGCCTTCCATGGCTTTAAAAAGAAAGTTACAAGGTGATGTAACTGTACAAGTTACATTAGATACAAATGGCAACCTTATTGGTCAAAGCATTGTAACGTCTACAAATGAAATTTTTAATGATGCGGCTATGTCTGCCGTAGTGGCCGCAACACCATATTCAAATCCAACTGGAGCAGATATTGATGTCAATGTACCAGTTGAGTTTAGAGGTCATGAATCATCTGATGATGAAGAAGAATAGACTGATGTAAATCATTAACTGATCTAAGAATTAAAGGAGATACTTATGAAATCCATTATTTTATATTCATCCCTCACGGGAAATACTAAAAGCGTAGCGGAAGCAATAGCTTCCGTCATGCCTGAAGGCACACCATGCGTGCCAGTTAAGGACGCACCTGAGAATTTAGCAGATTATGACACAGTATTTGTAGGTTTCTGGGTAGACCGCGGTACAGCCAATAAAGAGGCAGCGAAATTGATTGAAATCTTAACGAATCCTAATATCGTATTCTTTGCTACCTTAGGTATGTATGCAGATTCCGATCATGCTCGTGAAAGTATCGAAAAAGCATCCGAGCTACTACAAAATAAGGAATCCCTTGTAGATGGCTTCGTATGCCAAGGTAAAATCGATCCTAAAGTCATTGAAATGATGTATAAAATGTTCCCACCTGGATCGGCTCATGGTCAAAGTCCTGAACGCGATGCGTTGCACAAGGCGGCTGAGACACATCCTGATGAACAAGACTTTGCAAATGCAAAAGAATTTACAAAATCTGTACTTGCAAAGTTGCAAGCCTAAACTGAAAGGGGATTGGAGTATGAGTTTAGCAAGTTTCTTTGAATCCATTCCGGAGAAGCAACGGAATCTACAACTAGGTTTAGACTGCGATAATCCGATGAGTGGTGCATTCCCTCATAAACGGGTTGTTCATGCAGGGCTTAATGGTATTCTTGTGTCTCCAAAGGAAACACAATCTGTTTGGGATACCTTAATGAAGGGCACTCCTAAAAAGGGAGAAATGCAATGTGCTTACATTCACATTCCATTTTGTAAGACAAAATGCACATATTGTGGATTCTTCCAAAACGGTACGAGTCAAAACGTGGAAGATCAATATATCGATGGTCTTATCAGTGAATTAAAGCTCGCTAGTGAGCGTCCTAGATTAAAAGATGGTTTGATTCATGCTGTATTTATCGGCGGTGGTACGCCAACATCCTTATCTCCCGCAAATTCCGAAAGATTGCTGAAAGCCATTAAAGAGTATCTTCCATTAGCTAATGATTATGAGCTTACCTTAGAAGGTCGTATTCACGATTTAATTCCTGAAAATCTTGATGTGTGGATGGCAAATGGTGTAAACCGCATGTCCATTGGGGTACAATCCTTCAATACAGAAGTACGCCAAATGGTGGGCCGTTTAGATACAAAAGAAACCGTATTGGAACGTCTAGCTGCGTTAAAAGCCTATGGTCAATGTTCCGTTGTTATCGACTTAATTTACGGCTTACCAGGTCAAACTATGGAGGTTTGGGAACAAGATTTAGCAGATTTAGTAAGTTCTGGTGTAGACGGTACAGATCTTTATCAATTGAATGTATTTGATGGCAGTGATCTAAATAAAGATATTGAAAAAGGCAAGGTGCCCGCTGCTGCTACAACTGCTATGCAAGGGGATATGTTCGAGTTCGGTCGGAAATACTTAGATGAGCGTTCCTATCGTCGATTGAGTGCGGCTCACTGGAGTGCGAACAACCGTGAACGTAGCTTGTATAATATCTTAGCTAAAGCTGGCGTTCCTATGTTCCCATTCGGCAGTGGTGCCGGTGGTAATGTCGATGGCTACGGCATGATGTTACATCGTGCATTAAAACCGTACGAAGATATGGTTAGCCGTGGTGAAAAACCATTTATGGCACTTATGAAGCAAAGCGATTTACAACCTATCGTAAATCAGGTGGTAAGCCAACTTGAACAAGGTTTCCTCAATATTAAGCGCTTATCTGAATTAGATTCAAAGCTAGAGGAATTAAACTGGCTTTATAAATTATGGGAAGAACGTGGTCTCGTAGCTTTTAATGGTTTGCTGTATAAGTTGACTGCGGCTGGTGAATTCTGGACAGTAAATCTTACACAAAGTACATTAGAAGCGGTAGAGTATATTATGACTGGTAAAAACTCCTTCGCTATGGAGGCAGTAGCTGCTCAAGATACTAAAACAACGTTTAAAGATAATCCTAATCAAGAGGTACGCGGTATTGGCCAAGGTAAAGCTAATATTTCGGTACCTACAGATGAAGATTCAGAAGCACAACGTAAAGAAGCTCTTATAGCTAAAGCAAAAGCGGAAATCGCCAAAAGCGGTGCTTCTGGTGAGTCAGCTAATCGAATGGTGCAAGCTATGTACAATTTGAGTGCTGACGAAATTGAATACATGATGGAACGTATGATGTCTTAGCCCCTTATTTTACACCTTATATCTAACAACCCTTTCCAATAACGACATATACTAAACAAGACATAGTACGTGACATACAGTACTCTTTGTAGTACATAGTAACCCCAGACAATAGTCTGGGGTTTACTTTTTATAGAACGAAATGTATTCTGTAATTATGTGAATTACTAATAAGAAAATGGGCTATCCTCTGGATACGCTTTTGGGAGGTTAGTATGAGTATATTTCCTCAAAAAAATATAGATATTGTAGGCATTGGGGCTAGTACATTAGATCAATTTATCGTAGTGAATCATTACCCAACGGGCCGAGAGGTACAGCAAGTGGTTTCATCTACTACGGATGGTGGTGGCCCTGTGGCAACGGCTTTAGCAGTGGCAGGTAAATACGGTGCCCGTACCGCTATGATTGATAGCATTGGCGATGATATGGTAGGCCGTCATATTTTAGATGATTTTGAAAAATACAATGTAAATACAGATGCCATCCAAGTTGAAAGCGGTGCTAAAAGTGGTGTAGCAACGATTCTCGTAAAACATAGCACCGGAGAGCGGGCCGTATTTTTTGAACGTTCTACAGCAAGAGAACCAGCATTCTTGGATGCGCATAAACAGTTAATAGATGACGCCTTTATATTGCATATTAATGGACGTCATAGAACACTTATGCGTGCTGCTATAGATGTAGCAAAGGATGTGGGTACCATTATTTCCCTTGACGGTGGTGCACAGCGCTACGATGAAGCGATGAAACCCATAACAGAGGCAAGTCATATCGTCATTGTAGCCCGTGATTACGCTGAAAAATATACGGGCACTACTAATCTAGAAGAGGCTTGTCGCATTATTCACGACCGAGGTGCTCTCATCGCTGGCGTTACAGATGGAGCCAATGGTAGTTATTTTGTATGGCCTGATGGCACCGCCTATCGTTGTGAGCCGTTTCCTCAAGAGGCAGTTGTTGATACAACAGGGGCAGGGGATAGTTTTCATGGTGCCTTTTTAGCTAAACTTTCTAATATTTTACATAGTGAGAGTGCTACAGTAAGTTCGACGAATGCGGTTCAAGGTGATACCTCTTTATGTGCTGTTGAGTTACTTAAAGGTTGTGCCCATAGTGACTTGGAACAAGCAGCTATCTTTGCATCAGCTGTAGCTGCTTTAAATACACAAGGTATTGGCGGGCGCAGTCCTTTACCGAGCCTAGAACAAGTTCATAAACTAATGGGATTGGAGTAATGTAGCATGTGGCATGATATTTCACATTCTAATGTACAACGATACATGCAGCAAAATCCCTATCGATTATTAGCGCTTAGCTTTTTAGGGGTTATGATTATAGGGACCATATTGCTTATGCTACCTATTTCAAGTGCTCAGGGGCAAACAACTGCTCTTGTAGATGCAGCCTTTACAGCGGTATCCTGTGTTTCCGTAACGGGACTTGCTACAGTAGATACATACTATCATTGGTCTCTATTTGGCAAAATCGTTATGGTCATACTGATTCAGCTCGGTGGACTGGGGATTGTTTCTTTTACCACTATCATTGCTTTGCTCTTAGGAAAACGGGTAGGCCTTAAAAATCGGGTGCTCTTATCGGAAGATGTGGGCCATGATGGAATGTCAGGTTTACTACATATTACGAAAAAGTTAACCTTGTATACCTTTGCCGTTGAGATTGTGGGGGGCATAATGTATACGATTCAGTTATATCCATATATTGGACACGCAGCATTGTATACGGGAATTATGCAGTCTATTTCCACATTCTGTAATGCAGGCTTTGTATTTTTTGACAATGATCTACCATATGCCATGGTAGGGGATGTATTATTTAATATTAATACAGCGGCTCTCATTGTGATTGGTGGCTTTGGATATCTGGCAGCCTTTGATATATGGTCACACCGAAAGGTACGACGATTTGTGGATTTAAAATTACACACCAAGATTATGCTTATTGGTACCATATTTCTCATTGTGTTAGGTGCCATCATTTTCTTAGGTGTTGAGTGGTCGAATCCAAAAACCTTTGGACCTTTACCGATATGGAACAAAATCATGGCATCCATATTCCAAGCCATTACACCTCGTACAGCAGGTATTGCGACGGTTGATTATAATGCATTACATCCAATCACCTTATTTGTCACTATCATTCTTATGTTTATAGGTGCCGGCCCAAACTCTACTGGTGGGGGTGTAAAAATAAGTACCGTAGCAGTAGCAATTCTTTCATCACGTACATTGTTTAATAACCGACCAGACACTGAGGTATTTGGACGTCGTATTTCTATAGTAACCGTACTGAAAGCAAATGGAGTCATCTTTTTATCCATTCTTCTCGTATTACTAGCTACCTGCTATTTGGCCTGGGATGAGCCTTATGACTTCATTCGGCTACTATTTGAGGTCACGTCAGCCTTTGGGACGGTAGGCCTTACAACGGGGATTACACCTAATCTATCTGAAAGTAGTAAATGGGTATTGATGCTCGTCATGTTTACCGGTCGTGTAGGTGTTATGACTGTTATTGGTACATGGGCACTTAGGACAGCGCCAACAAAGCCGATTGGATATGCGGAAGAAAATGTGTTGTTATAATTGCATAATAATTAATATATCAGGAGATATAGTATGAAATATAAAACAATTGCTGTCATTGGTCTCGGCCAATTTGGGACGACCATCGC
>CAKPSA010000042.1 GCA_934183145.1 uncultured Veillonella sp. | reverse complement strand
TGTTTCCAACGATCGGATGTGTAGCCACGACGTGTGAAGTATTCACCAGTTTCCCATTCGGAACCTTTGAACGCAGGGTATGCACCTTTTTCTTTCGCCAATTCCATGGAAGCTTTGATGGCATAGTAAGCGATGTTTTCGAACAATTTGTCCGCTACTTCGATATGCTCATCGGATTCCCATTGGATATCGTGATTTACGAGGTAGTGGTGGTAACCAGACGTACCAAGACCGATAGCACGGTATTTATCAGATGTCATACGAGATTCTGGTACTGGTGCTTGGTTAATGGAGATAACATTATCTAACATGCGAATTTGAAGAGCAATGTTTTCTTCTAATTCTTCGTCAGTGATACGGCCAAGGCTGATGGAGTTCAAGTTACATGTAACCATGTCGCCTGTATTTGTTTTAGTAGTGATAGTACCGTCTTCATTGATAATTTCTTCAGCAAGGTTTGTGAAACCAACGTTTTGTGCGATTTCGTGGCACAAGTTGGATGCGTAAATCATACCTGCATGTTTGTTAGGATTTGCAGCATTTACAGTGTCGCGGAAGAAGATAAACGGTGTACCAGTTTCAACAGCGGAGCGCATGATTTTTTTCATCATATCTAATGCTGGCACTTCGATACCGTGTAAGTTAGGATCTTGTTCACATTCGAGGTAACGTTTTGTGAACTCTTTATTATCATCAGTATCGTAGTAGTCTTCTAAAGCGTAGCCTTTTACCGCTAAGATTTCATGAGGATCGAATAACGTGAAGTTTTCACGAGCAATCATACGTTCCATGAAGAGGTTTGGAACGGAGATAGCAGGGAAGATATCGTGCGCTTTACGACGATCGTCACCATTGTTTGTACGAAGTTCTACAAATTCGTAGAAGTCTTTGTGCCAAATATCGAGTGTAACTGTAGCGCCGCCCTTACGTTTACCCAATTGGTCTACCGCAACTGCTGTATCATTGTATAAACGGATCCAAGGAATAACGCCGCCAGAGGAGTTTTTGAAACCGCGGATATCGGAGTTCAATGCGCGAACCTTGCCAAGGTAGATACCAAGGGCACCACCGTGTTTAGATACGCGGGAGAACTTGCTGTTTACATCGTAAATGGACCATAAGTTATCATCTACACCAGAGATAAAGCAAGAGGACAATTGATGGAATGGTGTGCCCGCATTTGCCAATGTAGGTGTAGCAGTTGTCATTTTCAATTGGCTCATCAAATCGTAGAATTTCTTAGCGTATTCTACTTTGTTTTCGCCCTCTACCAATGCCAAGTGCATAGCGATAGCCATGAAACGTTCTTGAGGCAATTCAAAGATTTCTTTGTTGAAGCCTTTTACCAAGTAACGGTCAGCCAATAATTTAAGACCTTCATAGTTGAAGAGATAGTCCCGTTTAGGTTTGATATAGTCGCCCAACTCTTGTAATTCGTCAGGTGTATATTCAGTAACGAAGAAGTCTGCGTATTTTTTTTGTTCCACAAGCATATGTACAAGATTTGGGAAGTTGCCGTAGCCGAATGCTTTATAACGGCGTGTGATAGCAGCTTCTTTATAGAGATCGAACAAGAAGAGGCGAGCCGCTACGAATTGCCAATCTTGGTTCATTTTATTAACTTGGTTGCCAAAACCGTCGTCTTTTTTAGAGATAACCTTTTCGATAGCTGTTTGTACTAAAGTTTTTTGAATCTCTTTAGTCGTCATACCATCAACGAACTGTAACTTCGCATCCATTTCTAATTCTAGTGGATCACAAGAATCCAGCCCCAAACATGCGAAGGCAATCATACGTTTCGTTTTTTCAACGGATAACGGCTCGAAATGGCCATCCCGTTTCTTGATCATAATCTCCATTACTGTTCCCCTTGAGTAGTAAAATCTATAAAACTGTTGATTAAGCATATATAAGATTAGACCAAAAAATATAAAATATCTTTAAGTTAAGTCTAATCAGAAAAATAAGAAAACTACTATATATGGTAGTTTTCTTATTGAGCTTATACATTATGTTACGATTATAGCGAAAAAAATCTATACATTCAATATTGACATTTAGAAAATTATAAATATAGTATCCTTAAATTTATCGATATAGTTGTGAATGCTAGAAAGTACTATATAAGACGCATATATGATGATTTTGAATGATATATCTCTTTTGAGAATAGTAAAATAGTACATGTCAGTAAATCAAATTTTCGTTCTATATACTATTGTGATTTATTTTATTAAAAGCATGTTATACATGTCCTATAATAGATATATAGTAAATAGGAGGTAAGACATGAAGTCTATTGTTATATATTCATCCCTTACAGGAAATACGAAACAAGTGGCAGAGGCTATTACTAGCGTTTTGCCAGCAGGTACACCATGTGTATCCATGAAAGAATTGCCTTCCGATATAGCATCCTATGATCTTGTGTTTGCAGGATTTTGGGTGGATAAAGGAACCGCAAATAAAGAGGCTCGTGATGTACTCGGTACATTACATAACCCTCACATTGCATTGTTTGCGACAGCTGGTGTACCGCCGCAAATGGCACATGCAAAAGAAAGTTTAATCAATGCGGCGAACTGTTTGCCCGATGGTATAGAGCCGGTTGGGACATTTATCTGTCAAGGTAAGGTAGATCCTAAGGTTATCGAAATGATGTATAAAATGTTCCCTAAGGGACATAGCCATGGCCAATCAGCTGATAGAGATGCACGACACAAACAAGCTGCAGTACACCCAAATGAAGACGATTGTAAAGCGGCACAAGACTTTGCAAAAGATATCCTTATAAAGCTTGGATAATGAATAAAAGCAGTACCCCAGGGGGGTACTGCTTTTGTAGTATTACAATAAGGCACTAAGTTTATATTGTATTTATAATGCTTTCAATTTAATTATACAGCACATTAAATTTAAGTTTACGTGTATCGAATTGGTTTATGAAGTAGGACGTAATCAATAGCTTGTATCCAGTGCCTTCTATAATGACAGGATCGATAGCTGTTTTATCGACGGTAAGGAATTTATCATAAATATGATGTACCTCTGTCACACCATTTGGTAGAGATACCTCTAAATCAAGGCCTTTGTTGAGGAACTTAAAGGAGATGGAGTCAAAGTTAGCAGTTTCCACTTGGTATTCCTTAAGGTCTTGTTCGTATACAATTAACTCGATGTTTTCAATGTATTTATCGTAGCCTGCAATAGAAATAACCTTTGGTGCAGTTATAGCATCAAAATTAATATACTCAACTCGTCTACCATCTACAGGGTTTGTATCTGGTAGTTTTAAATCATCTACAGGTACATATGGTGTGCCGTAGTCTGTGAAGTTAGGATCAAAGGTAGCAGCTATTGGTAGGCTTGCATGCCATTCGCCATCAACTTTAGTATAGGTCACAAATTCACGATATGTTGTATAGCCTATGAATGGCGTCAAGAGAATAGCACCTAAGGCAAGAGCCATAATCGTTGTATGCACAGAAGGTTTTAAACCCTTCACAAGAGAATATACATTATGTGCTAAGAAGATTAGATTGAATGCACTTACGTAAATCGTATTGAGCCAGAGAATTGGTTCATTAATCACACGCTTACCGATAAGGGCTAAGCACAATGTAGTTAACGTAATGAATAGGAAGCACAGGATTTGCTGCGTTTTGCTACTTTCACTAGATCTAAAACTAGCCAAGTAGAATAGGTAGAAAATGGCTACATACGGATAGTACGTGTAGAAGAAACGGGTATCATCGCGAAGTCCCAACAGGATCAAGACTAAATAGATATTAGCTAGAATGCCTGTAATAATGGACGCCTTTGGCAAGATGATGCCGAATACGACGGTAAAGAATGAGTTCGGTGCGGGAGGGCCTGCTGGATCCTCTTTGTAAGAACATACCATAGATAGACAAATGAATATATTAATGGATGCGAGCACTTTAAAAATGGTTTCTTCAAAGTTGAATGGTTGGTCCACGATGATGAAGAAAAACCATAAACTCATGACGATAACAATGTTGTATAGCGTAGACGTAACAAGGGTGATACCAATTCGCTTGATGCGGTTGATGATTTCGCCGATGTAGTGTTCACCGGGCGATGTGAAATATAAGGCAATCATGGAGTACAGCCATAGGTACGATATATTTTCCGTGGCTAGCTCAATGCCCCGCACATAGCCATAGGTTTCGTGAATCATATAAAGGCCAACGCTGATTCCGATACTTACTAAGGTATATAATATGGAAAACTTTCGTGCCCTTGTTATATAGCTTTGTAATATAACGATAAAGAAATACAGTGAGTATAGCTTAAGATCGATTTCGGAAAACCAATCTTGTTCAATATACAACGGTGTACATGAAAATACGGCAATCAATACCAGTAATATAGGTGATTGCGTTGCCAGGTCTCGCAGTGAGGACCATAAATGTTTAATGGCAAATTTCATAGATGTCTCTCCCTCTATAAATATAAAATATCCTCTCTTATGTGTAGTATACCTGTTTTGTAGTGAAAGTCCTATGAGGTTTTACATGCCTTTAAATATCCTTTACAATAACACTAAGAACTAGTTTTCAAAGAAAAGAGGTTATCACATGGAATTCTCTTATTTTTTACCTGTAAATATCCAATTTGGTTGGAATAAAGTAGATAATATTGCTGATTTTGCTGCACCGTATGGCAAGAAAGCACTCATTGTAACTGGTCGCAGTAGTGCGAAAAAATCTGGCTTATATGACCGTGTTGTGGCCAAGCTTGATGCGGCACATATTGACCATGTCCTTTTTGATCAAGTCGATGCCAATCCGTTGACTACAACCGCCTTAGACGGTGCTGCTTTAGCTAAATCTGAAAGCTGTGATATGGTGATAGCTATCGGCGGTGGGTCCATCATGGATTGTGCAAAAGGCATCGCCTTCATGGCTGTCAATGACGGTGACATCAACGACTATATCTTCAATCGTAAAGTCAGTGATAATGCGTTGCCTCTTATTGTCATTCCTACAACATGTGGCACTGGCTCCGAAGGCAATGGTTTTGGGGTTCTTACTAATCCTGAAACAGGGGACAAAAAATCTTTGCGTTGTAACGCTATCGTGCCTAAGGTTTCCATTGTAGACCCTGGTGTGATGGGAACTATGCCTCCTCATGTATTAGCATCTGTTGGCTTTGATGCACTATGTCACAATATCGAGGCCTATACCTCTAAAACGGCGCAACCTTTTACCGATGCATTGGCGCATTATGCGGTGACATTATTAGCACAATACCTTGTACCTCTATATAAACATGTGAAAGCGACAGCTGAAGGCAAACCAGCAGTACTCAATGAAAAACAACTTACAAAAGCTTGGGAGGCTGTTACATTAGCGAGCACCATTGGTGGTATGGTTATTAACACCGCAGGTGTAACACTGGCACATGGGATGGAACATCCTGCCAGTGGTCTTAAAGATATTACACATGGCGTAGGTCTTGCCGTTATAGAACCTGTTGCGGTGAAATACACATGGAGTGCAAACCCTGACAAATTTGATGCATTGGCTCGTATATTCAACCATGGAGATGGCTCTGAACTAGGCGAAGCATTACGCTTGATCGTACATGACCTAGACCTTACTACAAACCTTACAGAATTAGGCTTTACAAAAAAAGACATTCCATGGCTTGTAGATAATGTATACGTTGTTGCCACAGGTAATATTGCTAATACAGTAGCTGAAATAAACCGTAAGGATATAGAAGCGTTGTATAAAAAGATGTTCTAAATGTTGAAGTTGTTGTAAGTGTTGTCATAATAGGAGAGAGTTTTGTTCCAAGGATTTTATGGCCTATTAACGGTTATGCTATGCGTGTTGTTTGCAATTGTGGCAATCCTATTTAATTTAGCGCCTATTACATACATTGTTTTTGGTATAGCTATAGTATTGAGTTTGTTACTGCAATATAGGCGCTTTAAGAAACAAGATATATCTGAAAGAACACATAGCAGAATGGCTTGTGCGTTGTTTGTTATCATAACTCTTAGTATATCTTGGCTCGTAGCTGATTGGTTTAAGTATGATACTCAAACGACTCATGATCAAATGGATGGTTTTGAGTTTAGCACGATGGATTGGAGACGGGGCTGGCCTAATAATGATGAATTACCGGAAGGCTTAAAGCGCCCGAATGCACTACCAGATGGGATTCTGAGAGCCTCTGCATCTGGCGATGACTTAGCTTGGGCAAATGCATATCCTATAAGATATACTGTATTAGAAGGAGACCCTGCAGTTATTGCACAGTATGAGAATATTGCAAAGACACAGGCTATTTACCAAGTGCAAATCGATAAGCATGGTGTTTTACGTGATTTAAATACGGGAGAACGAAAAACGTCTATATCGCATCCTAGTGAATACAATATTATTGAAAGTATAAATGAAGTGCCAATAGACTTACCTAAGCGAGATTTCATTGAATGGTTGCGTTTTGCACCTAGAAAAGAAACAAAATCGGTAGTGAATCAAACTACTAGTTCCGTTCGTAATCATAGATTATATGTATTTGTAGACGATGGGAATACTAAAAGACCTCACTTTGTGGAACTTTTAATTAGTAATGATGGGACACGAGCTGTTTTTTATCAATCTAAGTAATTTGGGTATGTATTGTTGTGGAGTACGTAAATGCGACAGTGTTTAATTTACTTGAAGGAATTATTTTTTTCTGCTCCTTATAGAAAGAGTATATGGTTCTTTATAATTCTTTGGGTACTAACATTTTTATTCTTGGATGAGATATCATATTCCGGGTTATACTATCTGATTTTGTTAGTAGCTACGATTGTATTGTTGTTTGAAAAATGTGGAGTAATCGATAGTGAGGAATCTATACGAAAAAGATTTTTAACATATTTTTATGTGATCTTTTTTCTGTGTATGCTTCCTACATTAGCTGTTACTTTAGTGTTTTCTGCTGTAGGGATATCCCATTATGATACACAACGATGGCACTCCACATGGCCTTCATCTAAAGCGGGGTATATTCCGACTCCGTTACAAGCACCTAAGTCTTTACCCAAGAGCATGAAAGTGGTTTCTTCTGCTGAGGTAATTGGATTGGGTAGGAGTTATAGGTGTTTGGTGTTAGATGGTGATGAAGCTACAATTTCACAATATGAGGAAACTGTTAAATCTAATGCTTGGTATTCATTTATAAATGGCAGGGACAAGGATACTACAGTTGAAGCACTTAATTCGTTTACATATCCAAAAGATAAAAATGTATTGGTTAGTGACATAGACAATTATTATGAGATTATCACCATTCAACGACAAAACTGGAAATTATTTCCCTGGATAATTGATGGTACACAGAGTGTCGGTGATGATCCTAAGGAAGATTTTTATTATAGTACTCGGATATCGGCTGAGAAATATATAATATATGTTGTTTACCATAACTTTGATCATGACCAGCCAAGAGTTATCTACTTTATGTTTAATCCAGAGCGAACTCGAATGATAACTGTAGATATAGATATGTATCATTAATTTTTGTCAGAGTGACTATATAAAATTTGGAATAATATCTGAATATATTAGAATGTATTCAGATATTAGAATTGACAGTCTTAAAACATATCTTTATAATATGATTTAAAGAGACTAGGATGTATCTACAATCCCAGCCCTAGGGCTGGGATTGTTTCTTTTATGGTCTCATGTAGTTTAGTTTTTAGAGAGGTGTTTTTATGGCAGATCAAAACAACAAAAACGTCGATGCCTTAGCGCAAGAGATTACCTTAAAAAGCCGCGGTCAAGGCAAATTACGTCAGTTTATCCTTTGGATGGGCGCGCTCATCATTGGTGCTATCTTGGGCTGGCAACACATTCCAGCTCTAAATGAGCTTTTCAACTTTATTGCCGCTGTGTTTACACGCTTATTCCAATTCATCGCAATTCCAACCGTATCCTTAGCAGTAATTACTACATTATCTATGCTAGGTGCTAAAAAAGATACAGGTCGTATCTTTGGACATGCTGTAGTATACACATTGCTTACTACTATTTGTGCAGCAGCTGTGGGTCTTGGCTTATTCCTATGGATTGCGCCAGGTAACTTACCACTTGATGTAATTGGTGCTGGTGCAGCGCAAGTACCTGAAAAACTTGGTCATGTAACATATTACGATCACTTCTTATCCGTTATTCCTAACAATATTATGAAACCTTATTTGGAAGGTAACGTATTGTCCGTTATGTTTATCTCTGCTTCCGTTGGTTTAGCATTTGCCTTTATGCCTCGTACAGAAGGTCGCGAAGCAGTATTGAAAGTGTTGTTCGGCTTACAAGAATTACTATTTACATTGATTAAAGCATTACTTTATGTATTGCCAATCGGCATCCTTGCTTTTGCAGGTCAATTATCTGCTCAAATCGAAGCGGGCGTAATCGTTGGTGCTTTAGGTAAATATACTGCTGTTGTTATCGGTGGTAACTTGATCCAATTCTTTATCGTAATTCCACTGTTCTTGTTATTCCGTGGTTTGAACCCTGTGGACGTATTCCGTAAAATGTCCCCAGCTGTAGCAGTTGCTTTGTTCACTAAATCCTCTGCTGCAACATTGCCTGTAACATTGGCCTCTGCTGAGGATAATTTGAAAGCTCACCCTGCAGTTGCTCGTTTCGTATTGCCAATTTGTACAACTATTAATATGAATGGTTGTGCAGCGTTCATTCTTGTAACATCCTTATTCGTAATGCAAAATGCAGGTATTGAATTAACTATGGGCACAATGATTGCTTGGTTATTCATTGCTGTTCTTGCTGCCATTGGTAATGCTGGCGTTCCAATGGGCTGTTACTTCTTAACATTGTCCTTGATGAGCTCCATCGGTGCTCCAATTGGTTTACTTGGTATTATCTTGCCAATCTATACAATTATCGACATGATTGAAACAGCTGAAAACGTATGGTCCGACGCATCTGTATGTGCGATGGTTGACCATGACCTTCAAGGCAAATTGGATGACTCTAGTGGCGACGATATGCCTCAATTCCAAGGTGCTTAATTTTAGTAACTAGCTAAACTTAAGAAAAAACTTAATTATATAACTCTAATGAAAGGTTATCCTGTATGGGATAGCCTTTTTAGTTTGCCATAAATTTATTTCTATAGTGAAAGCTAACAAACCTCATATTACTAGATATGTATTTTGTGTTATACTTTCATATAGAATAATATCGAATTAATAGAAGGCTAGTTGGCACATTGAATGCGGACTAGAGATTAGAATGAAAGATAAGTCAGTATTACCTATAGAGGAACAATTAAATAGATTTCTTCAACCGAAATGCCTGATTCCTGGTGGTCTAGGATTGTGGGAGGTTTATTTCCGCAAGATTTGTACGGCTTGGGGCGAGATTAGTGGTGAAATTCGACCACAGCATATCATATTCTCCGCCGATAATGGTTGTAATATAAAAGGCTATGTAGGCTATAACTATGAGGTAACGCAGAAACAATCCCGTAATATGCTCTTAGGTCGTTCATCGGCAACACAGTTTTGTAACTTTAATAATATCCCTTATGAGGTCGTCGATGTAGGTATTGCCTCAGATGACGGCATCGGTGTGGATCGCAAAGTAGCGAAAGGGACAAAGAATATTTTGAACCATCCTGCTATGACTGAGGATGAATTTAATCGTGCCTTTCAAGCTGGATATGAACGAGTTGAACGTTATGTGGCAAAAGGGATAAATCTTTTTTCCTTTGGTGAAATGGGACTTGGTAATACAACCACTTCTGCCTGTGTGTTGTCTGCCTTAACTGGAGCTGATCCCACTGAAACAGTAGGACCTGGTTCTTGGCCGAATAAACCAGATTTGATGAAACGAAAAATTGATTTTGTGCGCGCTGTATTAGATAAGCATAAGACTAGTATCGTTTCTGACAGTGAAGTTGAAAGAGTTCGTAAAATCGTAGCCCATGTAGGGGGCTTTGATATTGCTGCTATTCTTGGGGCTATGTTGGCTTGTGTTGAGTTTAAAAAGCCCTTCGTCATTGATGGCTTTATTACAGCTGTATCAGCAGCTTGTGCGGTACATATGAATAATCGTGTTAAGGATTATGCATTGCCATCTCATAACTCTCGAGAAAAAGGCACAGAGCTAGCTTTAGCAGAGGTAGATATTACACAAGATATGGTTCCTATTCAAGCTCACATGTCGATGGGGGAAGGGACAGGAGCTATCTTAATGGTTCAAATGTTGAAAACGACACAGCATATGTTTGTAAACGTAGGGACATTTGCAGATTTGATGAAATTATAAGGAGGAAGAATGGAACTAAATAAATACTTTAATATACATTTTGAGCGTGCTGATGATGCAACTATCGCTAAAAGACTGATAGGTGGGGCTAAGATTAAGGGACCTGCGTTGGTTACCCTGATTCTCTCCATATTTATCGCCTCTATTGGGTTGAATATGAATAGTACGGCAGTTGTTATTGGTGCTATGCTTATATCGCCGTTGATGGGACCTATTTTAGCAACTGGTTTTGGCTTTGCTACGCTTAATTTTACAGTTGTAAAGAGTGGTATTTTAAGATTGTCCTTACAGATTGCGATTGCTGTTTTGGCATCTGCTTTATATTTTTATGTTTCTCCAGTTCAGGTGGCTACATCTGAACTGTTAGCGCGTACAGAACCGAATATTTTTGATGTATTCATTGCTATATTTGGTGGGTTAGCTGGGATTATTGG
>CAKPSA010000041.1 GCA_934183145.1 uncultured Veillonella sp. | reverse complement strand
ATTGGTTATAAACAATCTCCAATGGTTAAGATGGATATTCTCTTAAATGGTGATCCTGTAGATGCGTTGTCCATTATTGTACACAAGGATCGAGCTGCTACACGTGGACGTGCATTAGCGGAAAAATTAAAAGAATTGATTCCTCGTCAAATGTTTGAAATTCCTATTCAAGCAGCAGTAGGTACGAAGATTGTAGCTCGTGAAACTGTAAAAGCTTGGCGTAAAGACGTTTTGGCTAAATGTTATGGTGGCGATATTTCTCGTAAACGTAAATTGCTAGAAAAACAAAAAGCCGGTAAGAAACGCATGAAGTCTGTAGGCTCTGTAGAGATTCCACAAGAAGCATTCATGGCTATTCTCAAGGTTGAGGACTAATATAATGAAAACAGATTCTAATACTTTGAATCTGTCTACACTTGGGGATATGGGCTTGTATGTCCATATCCCTTTTTGTAAACAGAAATGTATGTACTGTGATTTTCCAGCCTATCAAAATCTACAAGATTACTATGAAACCTATGTATATGCATTAGTACAAGAAATAGATCTGTGGGTTACAGAACACCCAGAATCTAAATCTAGACCTATTGATACCATTTACTTTGGTGGTGGTACGCCCACTGAATTATCAATTCAACAACTAAAGATGATTCTTGATAAAATTAAAAGCACATTTACAATTACTGATGATTGTCATATGACTATCGAATCTAATCCTGGGGAAGTAGATTCACAGTATCTAACTAAGTTAGTTAAACTAGGTTTTAATCGCATTAGTTTTGGTGTTCAAACCTTTGATGATAAGGCGCTTACTATGCTGCATCGCAGTCATAATGGTGAAAAGGCTAAACAAGCTGTTTACGATGCTAAAGAGGCTGGATTTACTGATATTAATATTGATTTAATCTATGGCTTGCCACTACAAACCTTAGAGGATATTCAGCATAATTTAAATATTGTAAAAGATTTACCAATTAATCATATTTCTACGTATGGTTTACAAGTTGAGGTAGGCACTTATTTATATCATTTAGTACAAAAGAACCTTATTTCTATTCCTAGTGAAAGTATAGATGAATCAATGTATGATACGATGATGGCTGGTTTAAAAGAGCTAGGATTTGAGCGATATGAGATTTCAAATTTCGCGAAGGGTAATTCCTACAGTCGTCATAATTTAAAATATTGGCATTATATAGACTATTTGGGCTTTGGTGCTGGTGCGCATTCCTTCTATGACGGAGTACGCCGTAGTAATAATCGTAATGTAATGCCTTATATACAATCCGTTGATCGATATATTATGCCTACTATAGATACGGAGACAATTACTGTAGAGCGGTCTCAAGAGGACTTTTGCTTTTTAGCACTTCGTACTAAATGGGGGCTTGATGAGCAAAAATTTGAAAATAGATTTGGCATATCTGTTCATGATTTATTTGGTACCACAATAAAAGATTTAGTTAGTAAAGGTCTATTAGAATATCAAAATGGTAGCTATCATTTAACCCCTGAAGGTGCCAAGCATGGAAATTATGTGTTTAGTCAATTTATTCGTGAGTAATTTCTCACAGTTTCTCAAAATCTAATATGTTAGTATAAATAGGATGATGATGAATAAGCATGCTAGATTTGAGGAGGAACGATGAAGACATCTGTAATATTACACGGTTTACATAATGAATTTACTTTAGATCAAATGAAAGCATGCATAGAATTAGCTGAAAAATATGGTGGATCCTTCCGTCATGTTGTAACAGGTATACAAATTACAGGCATTGACAAAGATGATAAAGAACAGCTTATATCTGAACTGCCTGAAGGTGTGACCACTGTTATTCATAGAGGTGTTAATTCCTTAATCGCTTGCGTAGGTAAAGGCTATTGTAAAAATGGCCAAATGGAAACAAAAGATTTAGCTGATTATGTGGAGAGAAAACATTACGGCCGAAAAACATCTCACAAGTGCAAAATTGGCATCAGTGGATGTGGTCGTAATTGTCCAGATGCAATGGTAAAAGATATTGCCTTTATTGGTACGTCTCAAGGTTTTATGTTGGCTGTTGGTGGTAATACAGGTATGAGACCAGAAGCTGGCAAAATTTTGGCTAGACAACTTACTGTAGAGCAATCAAAAAAAGCTGTAGATATTTTAGTTGATTGGTATGCAGAACATGGCGAGCCCCGTGAGCGTATGGGAAAACTGTTAGAACGACTTGGTAATCCATTAGAAGGTGTAGAACTATAAGTTGCTATATTTTAAGTCCTAAGTATTTTATAGATTTTTAAATGTACGTTTATTTAGAGCGTAATTTGTTTTTCTCTGGACTTTAGTAACAATAAAATTATTACATATATAAACACTTATACTATTTCATGGTTTTAATAATAGAAATTTTATTAGACCATCATATTCTACTATTTAGATTTTAGGATATGACATAAATGTAGATAGTATAAGTGTTTTCTCATTATTACACTTTGATTTTTTGACTAATTAATTAGAAATATTGAATTGTCTTTTTGACTAAATAGGTATTATTTGGCTTTTTAAGGATTTTTTTTGCTTGACAATTTTTTCCAATGTGATAATATTATACATGCGATTAGCACTCGAAGTTTATGAGTGCTAACAAGAGGTGTCATTATGGATGAAAGAAAACAGCGCATCTTGCGAGCCATAATTGAAGACTACGTTAAATCTGCTGAACCGGTAGGATCAAGAACCATTGCTAAGAATTATAATCTTGGTATTAGTCCGGCAACAGTGCGAAATGAAATGTCCGATTTAGAGGAGTTAGGCTATTTGGAGCAACCTCATACATCGGCTGGACGTATTCCTTCAGCTAAAGGCTATCGCTTATATGTTGACTCTATGTTGAGTCGACAACCTGTTCCATTACAGGATGCTGAAAAAATTGAAATGTTATGGAAACATTCCAATGGATCGACGAGTGAGCTTTTCTTAAATATGGCTAAATTATTATCACAAGTTAGCCATAGCATGAGTTTATTCTTAGCTCCAGCTCATGATAGAGCATTAATTAAATACATTCATGTGTTGCCCCTCGATTCACATCAAGCAGTTATGGTTGTCATTACTGAGACAGGAGCTCTTGATAATGAATTGATGTACTTTACTGATGGTGTTTCGCCTGATGTATTACAAAGTTTGGCTATGCAATTTAGCAATGCATTACAGAATGTAAGTATTGGTCATGTAACGGCTGAAGCGTTAGGAACACTTTTGATTCATATGGAAGGACCCCAAGGGATTTTGATGATCCTTTCAGAAACATTATTACGAGCAATTAATAAACGTAAGTTGTTCTATTCTGTAGGTACTACGGAGTTGTTAAATCAACCAGAGTTTAAGTCTGTTGAAAAAGTGCAACCCTTGCTTTCATTAGTGGAAGAACAAAATCAATTGGGACAACTATTAAAGGATGATTCACCTACACCTGTGAAGGTAAAGATTGGCAATGAAAATGATACAGAGGCTCTTCACTCTATGAGTGTGGTACAAGCTGATTTCACAAATCAAGATCAGCCTATAGGAACTCTTGCTATTCTTGGACCAACACGAATGGAGTATGGTCGTATTATTGGAATGCTGTCTCATATGAAACATATGATGGAATCTATGGTAAAAGAACAAAAATAGAAAGGGCATATAATGGCTGAAGAACAAGACATTAAACAAGAAACAGTAGACGAAACAGCAAATGCTACTAATGTAGAGGAAACAGCTGTGGAAGGAACTGAAGAAGTTGTTGCTGACGCTGCTCACATATTAGATGAGCTTAAAGCAGATTTCGATAATCGCTATAAGCGTTTGCAAGCGGACTTTGAAAACTTCAAACGTCGTACTAACCAAGAAAAAGAGCAACTTGCAGGATATGTTAAAGGGGATGTACTTACAGATTTACTTCCTGTATTAGATAACTTTGAACGAGCTGTTCAAAGCCCAGCAGAAGGTGATGCTAAGGTATTCCTAGATGGATTTATCATGATCCAACAAAATTTGATGGCTATGTTATCTAAACATGGTTTAGCCGTTATCGATGCGGTAGGTAAACCATTTGATCCAAATTTCCATCAAGCGATTATGCGAGTACCGTCAGATGAATATGAATCTGATACGGTATGTGAAGTATTGCAAACTGGCTATACTGTTGATGGTCGTTGTATTCGTCCAGCAATGGTAAAAGTTGTTGAATAGATTATAAAGGTTTTAGGAGGCATATATTATGGCAAAGGTAATTGGTATTGATTTAGGTACTACAAACTCTTGTGTTGCGGTTATGGAAGGCGGCGAACCTACGGTTATCACTAACCAAGAAGGCGCTCGTACTACTCCATCCGTTGTTGGTTTTGCAAAAAATGGCGAACGTTTAGTAGGTCAATTGGCTAAACGTCAAGCTGTATCTAACCCAGAAAATACAATCATTTCTATTAAACGTCACATGGGTACTGACTACAAAGTAACTGTAGAAGGTAAATCTTATACTCCTCAAGAAATTTCTGCTATGATTCTTCAAAAAATCAAATCTGATGCAGAAGCTTACTTGGGCGAACCTGTTAAACAAGCTGTTATTACAGTTCCTGCTTACTTTACAGATGCTCAACGTCAAGCTACAAAAGACGCTGGTGCGATTGCAGGTCTTGAAGTACTTCGTATCATCAACGAACCTACAGCAGCTGCTCTTGCATATGGTGTAGATAAAGATGAAGACGGTAAAGTTCTTGTATTTGACCTTGGTGGTGGTACATTCGACGTATCTATCCTTGAACTTGGTGATGGCGTATTTGAAGTATTGGCAACATCTGGTAATAACCACCTTGGTGGCGATGACTTCGACCAACGCATTATGAACTACCTTATTGAAGAATTTAAAAAAGAAACTGGTATTGATTTATCTAATGATAAATTAGCTGATCAACGTTTAAAAGAAGCTGCTGAAAAAGCTAAAATTGAATTGTCTGGCGTAGCTAGCACAAATATCAACTTGCCATTCATCACAGCTGATGCTACAGGTCCTAAACACTTGGATGTAACATTGACTCGTGCTAAATTCGAAGAATTGACTGCTGATTTGGTACAAGCTACTATTGAACCTACTCGTAAAGCTATGAACGATGCTGGTTTATCTGCATCCGATATCGATAAAGTATTGTTAGTTGGTGGTTCTAGCCGTATTCCAGCTGTACAAGAAGCTATTAAAAAAGTATTGGGTAAAGAACCAACTAAAAACGTTAACCCTGATGAATGTGTAGCTATCGGTGCTGCTATTCAAGGTGGTGTATTAGTAGGTGAAGTAAAAGACGTATTGTTACTTGACGTAACTCCATTGTCTCTTGGTATCGAAACAATGGGTGGTGTATTCACACGTATTATCGATCGTAACACTACAATTCCTACATCTAAATCTCAAGTATTCTCTACTGCAGCAGATAACCAACCATCTGTAGATATCCATGTATTGCAAGGTGAACGTGAGTTCGCAGCAGATAATAAAACATTGGGGCGCTTCAACTTGGATGGTATCCCAGCAGCTCCTCGTGGGGTTCCTCAAATCGAAGTAACATTCGACATCGATGCTAACGGTATCGTACACGTAAAAGCTAAAGATTTGGGTACTCAAAAAGAACAAAAAATTACAATTACTTCTTCTAGCGGCTTGAAAGAAGACGAAATCGAACGCATGGTTAAAGAAGCTGAAGCCCATGCAGCAGAAGATAAAGCTAGAAAAGAAGAATTAGATGTTAAAAACAATGCAGATTCCTTGGTTTACCAAGCTGAAAAAGCATTGAAAGAACTTGATGGCAAAGGCGATACTGCTTTGTTGAAAGAAGTTGAAGAAGCAAAAGATAAATTGAAAAAATCTATCGAAGCTGGCAACATCGAAGACATCAAAAAAGATAGTGAAGCTTTGGAACAACCATTACATAAATTAGCAGAACAAATGTATGCAGCAGCACAACAAGCTCAACAAGCAGCTGGTGGTGCAGATCAAGGTCAACAACAAACAAAATCTGATGACAATGTAGTTGATGCTGATTACACAGTAGTGGATGACGACAAGAAATAAGAAGGGTTGGTAACTAATGGCACGTGATTATTATGACATCCTAGGGGTTAGTAAAAATGCCTCTCAAGATGAAATCAAAAAAGCCTTCCGTAAAAAGGCACGCCAATACCATCCAGATGTAAATAAAGATAATCCAAAGGAAGCGGAAGCAAAGTTTAAAGAAGCTAACGAAGCTTACGAAGTATTGTCTGACGAAACAAAAAAAGCTCAATATGACCAATTCGGCCACGACGCCTTCAAACAAGGAGGCGGCGCTGGCGCCGGTGGTTTCCAAGGTGGCTTTGGCGGTTTCGGTGGTCAAGCTGGCGGCTTTGGTGATATCTTTGGCGACATATTTGGTGGCATGTTTGGCGGTGGACGCCAACAACAAGGCCCTCAAAAAGGCAATGACTTGCGCGAAGATATTGATATTTCCTTTGAAGATGCAGCCTTTGGTAAATCTATGGAAATAGAAGTGCATCGTCATGAAGAATGTGATCACTGTCATGGTACTGGTGGTGAACCAGGATCTCGTGTCGATACTTGTCCAAACTGTCATGGTTCTGGTCAAGAAACGGTTATTCAAAATACTCCATTTGGACGTATGCAATCCGTTCGCACTTGTTCCCGCTGTCATGGTACTGGTAAAAGCATTGAAAAACCTTGTTCCAAATGTCGTGGAACAGGTGAAATGTTGGCAAAACGTAAAATCTCTATCAAAATTCCAGCAGGTGTAGATAGTGGTTCCCGCTTACGCGTTGCTAATGAAGGTGAACCTGGTATCTTAGGTGGTCCAAAAGGCGATCTTTACGTATATATCTTCGTTCGTCCTCATAAGGAATTTGAACGAAATGGTAATGATGTTATTAGCCGTGTAAATATTAGCTTTGCTCAAGCTGCATTAGGTGCGACTATACAAGTTAACACCTTAGATGGTAAAGTAGAGTTAAAGATTCCGGAAGGTACTCAAACGGGAACGGCATTCCGCGTAAAGGGCAAAGGTATTCCATATTTGCGTAACCCTAAACAACGGGGGGACCAACATATTGTAGTAACTGTCCAAACGCCTAAGAAGTTGACAGACACTCAACGTGAGTTATTATTACGCTTTGCAAATGAAAGCAACGAAGATGTTAATAACTTACAAGTGAGCAAAAGTCTCTTTGAAAAAATTAAGGACTGTTTGACTAAATGAACAGCTCATGTGAAGGAATGGTTTGTTCCATCACATTCCCTATAAAGGAGCATATATGCAATGGATAGAAGTATCCATTGTCTGTGAAAGAGTAGCCACCGATGAGGTGACTACTCTTTTTGACGATTATGCAGACAATGGAATTATAGAAGAAGATGTAGAAAATCAACCTAATTTAATTAAATTAACAATGTATGCAGATCCATCTTTGGATGTAGATATAATTAAGTCAGATTTAGAAAATCGTCTTACAGAAGCAAATATTAGTGTTACATCAATTCATGCTAATATATTAGATGAATCTACATGGCTCAATTCTTGGCAGCAATATATTGAACCAACAGAAATCTTACCTAGTTTAATTATTAAACCAGCATGGCAGGAATACGAGAATATCGATAATAAAACTATTATTGAAATCGATTCAGATATTTCATTTGGTACAGGTTCCCATGAGACAACAAAGACTTGTGCAGAGCTATTAAAATCCTATAGTGAATCTATGGATCTTAATACAGTTACTTGTTTAGATATTGGTACTGGCACAGGTATTCTGTTATTAGTGGCAGCATATTTAGGTGTCAAAAATCTAGTCGGTATAGATATAGAAGAGTATGCTGCAAATCAAGCTCGCATTAACTGTGAGAATAATCATGTATCAGCTGAAATAATTTGTGGTAATTTGGATAGTGATTTCAATGGTAATGCTCAAATAATTTTAGCGAACCTAACAGTAGATCCACTTAAAATACTATTACCTCAAATTGGTAATAAACTTGATGATAATGGTATTTTAATTATTAGTGGTATCATAGATGATCGGTATGATGAAATCATGCCATATATTAAGGCTAATTGGCATATTATTGAGGAGCGCATTGCAGGGCCTTGGCATACATTTGCGCTAGAAAAACGATGAAAAAGATTTTTATTCCTACACCTTTAGATGAAAGAATAGAATTACCGAAAGATGTGACACATCATGTATTACATGTATTTCGTCATAATATTGAGAAACCTATTATTGTAACAGGTAGTGATAATCGTTGTGGTACATACCAAATTACAGAAGACGTGGATGGTAAGGCTCAAGCAAAACTTATTGAATATGTGGAATCAAACGTATCATCTTATCGTACTATCCTCGTTCAATCGTTATTAAAAGGCGAAAAATTAGAGTGGGTTCTACAAAAGGCGACAGAGTTAAATGTAGATACAATTTATTTTGTAGCTACTGCTAACTGTGTAGCAAAATATGATGATAAAAAACTACAAACAAAAGCTAGTCGTTGGGAAAAAATAATGTTAGAAGCAGCCCAACAATGTGGTCGCAATCAACTGCCAACGCTTGTAGTAGGTGAAACGCTTTCACAAGTATTAGACATCGAATCCAACGCATTAAAATTGGTTGCCTATGAAAATGAAGAGGGGCATACAATTAAGGATGAACTAAAAATAGTTCTTGATGATGTTTCTATTACAGATATTCTCATTTGTATTGGTCCTGAAGGGGGCTATCAAGAGAAGGAAATCAATGCTATTATAGAAAGTGGCGGTAAATCAGTTTCGTTAGGCAATACTATTTTGCGTGCTGAAACGGCTGCCATAGGATCATTAGCTATGATTCAATATGAATTAGAGCTATAAATTAAATAAGAATAGAGAGGTGCGATGAAAACCGTTGCTTTTACAACCTTAGGGTGTCGTGTCAATCAATATGATACAGATGCCATGAAAGGTTTATTTTTACAAAATAATTACGAAGCTGTAGACTTCGATGAAAAAGCTGATATATATGTAATCAATACATGTTCTGTAACGAATATGGGGGAAAAGAAATCCCGTCAATTAATTCGTAAGGCTAAGCGTCAAAATGAAGATGCTTATGTTATTGTAACTGGTTGTTATGCTCAACTTGATCCAGATGCGATTGCAGCTATCGATGGTGTTAATCTCGTTATTGGTACTAATAATCGCTCTAAAATTGTTGAACTAGTTGAACAATTGGAATCTACAGAGCGTCAAATCAATGCTGTACGAGATATCATGAACGAGTCTAACTTTGAAGAAATGCCATTATATGGTAATGAATCTGATAAAGCTCGTGCTTTCATGAAAATTCAAGAAGGTTGTAATAATTACTGTGCCTTTTGTATCATTCCGTATACTCGAGGAAAACTAAAATCTCGTAAAGTAGATGATATTGTACAAGAGGCAAAACGTTTAGTAGAACATGGATTCCACGAAATCGTGTTAACAGGTATACATTTGGGAAATTATGGTGTAGAATTGCCAGGCCGTCCTACATTAGCTGATGTAGTAAAAGCTTTACTAGAGATTCCTGATTTATATCGCATTCGTTTCGGGTCTATTGAATCAGTAGAGGTTTCTGATGAGTTAGTAGAATTAATGGCTACTAATAAACGCGTTTGTCCACATTTGCATTTACCGCTACAAGCCGGTTCTGATCATATATTAAAGTTGATGAAACGCCATTATACATTGCAAGAATATAAAGACTTGATTACAAGTTTGCGCTCTCGTATTAAAGATTTATCTATTACAACTGACATCATTGCAGGTTTCCCGCAAGAAACAGATGAAGATTTTGAAGAAACATTAAATACAGTTCGTGAAATTGGATTTACCCATATTCACGCCTTCCCATATTCTATTCGTGAAGGCACACCTGCAGCGACTATGCCAGATCAAGTACCAGAAGCTGTAAAGAAAACTCGTGTAGCACTTTTGAATGGTCTTAGCCAATCTGGTTATGAATCTTACGCAAAATCTCGTATTGGTAAGCCTGGTGAGATTCTCATCGAAAAGGAAGAGAATGGATACTACATGGGCTTAACAAATGAGTATGTAAATGGTAAAGTTAAATCAGATGGGACACATAAAATTGGTGATCTCATTGGTGGTACTGTTGTAGGTTTAGAAGATAATTATTTGATTATTGAATAAGGAGCTATAGTATGAGTGACTGCATTTTCTGTAAAATTATCAATGGTGAAATTCCTTCTAAAAAAGTATTAGAAAACGATAAATTCTATGCATTCCATGATATTGAGCCAGTAAAAAAAGTACATGTTCTTATTGTACCAAAAAATCACGTAGCTAACATTGCTCATCTTACTGATAAAAATGAAGACTATGTAGAAGGTTTATTGCCATTCGTGCGTGATGTTGCAAAAGAACTTGGTATTTCAAAAGATGGCTATCGCTTGATTTTTAATACTGGCGCAAAAGCAGGTCAAACTGTATTCCATATGCATGCTCATCTCTTAGGTGGCGAAGAAATGGGCTGGCCAGAAGCTTAAAATGCTGTATAATGTATTATTTTTATAATACTTATTAAAATTCCTATAAAATATACCGGAAAATATTGACAACATCTATACCTATACATATAATATTATATGTGCGTATGTAAATTATCAGCACTTCCCGAGATTATTTTTGGAGGGAGGGATATAGATGTCTGAAATCAAAGTCGGTAAAAACGAAACGCTTGAAAGTGCTCTTCGTCGATTC
>CAKPSA010000040.1 GCA_934183145.1 uncultured Veillonella sp. | reverse complement strand
GATATGAAAACAATTATGCTCTTTGCTGGTTCCATGGCTCTCGGTGATGCAATGGTAAAAACTGGTACTGGTAGCGTGGTTGCTGATATTATCGTTAATAGCCTTGGAGCGAGCCCGTCTCCAATCGTTGTATTAGTAGTAATCTTTGTGCTTGGTGTATTTATGACAAACTTTATGTCTAATACAGCTACTTGTGCCTTATTAGTTCCTATCGGGCTTAGCCTTGCGTCTCAACTTGGCTTTGATCCTAAAGCAGTTCTTGCAGCAATCGTAATTGCAAGCTCCTTGGCATATGCTACACCAATTGGTATGCCTGCCAACACTATGGTATACAACATAGCTGGCTATAGCTTCATGGATTATGTGAAAGCTGGTTTACCACTTATCGTTGTATCAAGTATCGTAGCACTTATTTTACTACCAATCCTATTCCCATTCTAATAAGATAAGTATTCAGTATATATTGAAAGCCCTGATGTACATTTACATCAGGGCTTTTTCTTGGTTACCTGCATATATCGTGCTTGTTTTGTTATATATTAGATAGATTACTAAAATTGTTAGACATAAGTATTAGACATTAGAGGAACTTTCACATATAATAGAGTAATGTAAGTGTACAAATATACATTCACAGTAGACAAAAATTAAAATTAGTATATGTCTATTTAATAGTTGTTATATAGGTTTAATGTGGCCATAGCGCCAAGGAGGCTTTATGTTAAGCGATATTGAGATTGCCCAACAGAATAAAATGGAAAAAATTCAGGTTATTGCCGATAAATGCGGATTAACACCTGATGATATTGAACAATATGGTCATTATAAAGCGAAGATTTCTTTCGATGCCATTCGTCGCTTAGAAGCTAAGCCAGATGGTAAATTGGTGCTTGTTACGGCTATTACACCGACACCAGCGGGGGAAGGTAAGTCCACAACGAGCATTGGTCTCGTACAAGGTCTACAAAAGATCGGTAAAAATGCCATTGCAACCTTGCGCGAACCATCCTTGGGCCCTGTATTTGGTATTAAAGGTGGTGCTGCAGGGGGGGGGTATGCTCAAGTAGTACCAATGGATGATATTAATCTTCATTTCACAGGTGATATGCACGCTATTACAGCGGCAAACAATTTATTGTCCGCTATGATCGATAACCACATCCATCAAGGTAATGAATTGCAAATCGATTTGCGCCAACTATCTTGGACTCGTGTTTTAGATATGAATGACCGTGCGCTTCGTAATGTAACGGTTGCTCTTGGTGGCAAAGTATGTGGTTTCCCTCGCGAAGATCACTTTATGATTACTGTTGCTTCTGAAATTATGGCTATTCTTTGCTTAGCTAAAGATTTAGAAGATTTAAAAGAACGTTTTGGTCGCATTGTAATCGGTTGTAATTTAGCAGGTGAGCCTGTGTATGTGCATCAACTTGGTTGCCAAGGTGCGATGGCACTCCTTATGAAAGATGCTATTAAACCTAATCTGGTACAAACATTAGAGCATACGCCAGCTATCGTTCACGGTGGTCCATTTGCAAACATTGCTCATGGTTGTAACTCCATCGTAGCTACAAAATTAGGTCTTAAATTAGGTGATATCGTAGTTACAGAAGCTGGCTTCGGTGCTGATTTAGGGGCTGAAAAGTTCCTCGACATTAAATGTCGTTATGGCGATATTTTCCCTGATACAATCGTTATCGTAGCTACATTGCGGGCTCTTAAAATGCATGGTGGTGTACCAAAACAAGAGCTTAATACAGAAAATGTTGAAGCGGTTACTAAAGGTTTCAGCAACTTACAAAAAGCAATCGAAAACATGCGTTACTTTAACGTACCTGTATTAGTAGCGATCAATAAATTTGCTACCGATACAGATGCGGAAATCGCTGAGTTAACTCGCTTGTGTAATGAATTTGGCGTCCCTGTTGAGCTTAATGAATGTTGGGAAAAGGGCGGCGAAGGCGGCATCGATATGGCTAAAAAGGTCGTTGAATTGCTTGAGGGTCCAAAACCAACACCTAAATTCGTATATGATGTAGAAGATAGCTTAGAAGAAAAGGTAAATAAAATTGTTACTACGATTTATGGTGGTGATGGTGTTATCTTTACGGATAAAGCTAAAAAGCAAATTAAACAATTAGCAGATTGGGGTCTCGATCGTTTGCCTGTATGTATGGCGAAAACACAATATTCCTTGTCTGATAATCCTGCGTTGCTCGGTGCACCAAAGGGCTTTACTATCACTGTATCCGATATTCGCGTTGCCAATGGGGCTGGCTTTATCGTATGCCGTACCGGAGATGTAATGGTTATGCCAGGTCTTCCTAAACGCCCAGCAGCTCTCAACATGGATATAGAAGCAGATGGTACGATTAAAGGCTTATTCTAATAGTAAATACATATAGTTAGTCTTTCTAAAAAGATTAACCTGTAAGACTAATTTTAATTAGAATTATAGCGTTTATTGTTTTAACTGTTACAGTATTATAGTAATTATAAGGAGATAACAAGGTTCATCTTGTTATCTCCTTTACATGAGGTATAGATATGAAATTAGTAGAACAAAAAGTGAGTGACTTTGTAGCCGCTACTGCATCTAAAGAACCTACACCTGGTGGTGGTGCTATTGCGGCTTTAACAGCTGCAACGGGCGCTGCATTAGCTGAAATGGTGGCAAACTTAACCTTTGGTAAAAAAGGGTATGAAGAGGTTCAATCTGAAATGAAAGACCTTCAAAGTAAAGCAGAAGCCATTCGTAATCGCATGCTTGAGTTGTCTCAAGCTGATGCGGATGTATTTAATATCTTTATGAATGCATTAGGTTTACCGAAGAATACTGATGAAGAGAAGGCTACACGCAGTTCAGCTATTCAGCAAGCTTATAAAGATGCGGCTATGGTGCCCTTCGAAATCGGTGAATTAGCGTATCAAATCTTTGATTTAGCGGATATGGTATCTCGAAAGGGCAATCAAAACCTTATTACAGATGGTATTATCGCTGCTATTAATGCTCGTGCTGCGGTAAAGGCAGCATTCTTAAATGTACGTATCAATTTATCTGGAATTAAAGATGAAGTGTTTGTAACTGATATAACTGCAAAAATGAATGCTATTGAAAAAGATCTTGATGCTAAAGAGACTGCTATTATAGGCTTATATGTATAATTAGCTCAAAATAGTAGCTAAAAATATAGCCTGAAATAACTAGATAGATGTCTGGATATATTAATCAATAAAATCCAAATTATCTCGAACGATTTATACTTTTAAAAATATAATGTTCGGAAAAATTAAAAAAGAGGACTTATTATTGCTTTTATAAATAATAAGTTCTCTTTTTTGTATTGTTAAAATCCGAACGATATTGTAAAATAAATGGGTGTTATTTCGAGGTTTGATGTAGGAGACATTATGACAGATCAAAAACAAATGAATACGGTCGATAGTATGTTGCCGATACCACAGCTCTTTGCCTTTGGTTTACAGCACGTATTAGCTATGTATGCAGGTGCCGTTGCGGTACCTATTATTGTGGCACAGGCCATGCACCTACCTATGGAAGATTTAATTCGATTAATTACGGCGGATTTATTTACTTGCGGTATTGCCACATTAATCCAGACGTTAGGGTTTGGTAACATTGGTGGACGTATTCCAATGATCCAAGGGGTTACCTTTGCATCTGTTGGTCCTATGGCGATGATTGGGGCTCAGCATGGTATGACTGCTATTTATGGTGCTATTATCATAGCCGGGTTATTTACATTTTTGATAGCTCCATTCTTTAGTCGCCTTATTCGACTATTTCCTCCTGTAGTTACAGGTACAATTATTACCATTATCGGTATTAACTTGATGCCAGTTGCTATTAACTGGATGGGTGGCGGCGTAGGTAATCCGAATTTTGGTAGTTTTACCAATATTGGACTAGGGTTCCTTACATTCTTAATCGTTGTATTCGTTTACAAATTTGCAAAAGGTTTCTTCAGTAATCTTTCTGTATTAATTGGTTTAATTGCAGGTACAGCTATAGCTTTTGCCATGGGCGTTACAAACTTTGATGAAGTTGGACGTTCCAGTTGGATTGCAGTTATTGAACCTTTCTATTTTGGTTTACCAACCTTTGATTGGGCTTCTGTGCTTTCCATGATTATCGTAATGCTTGTTGTTATGGTTGAAACCACAGGTGACAGTATTGCGATTGGTGAAATTGTAGATAAGCCAATTGGACGTAAGGAATTGGCATCTATCATTCGTGCTGATGGGGTATCTACTATTATCGGTGGTATTCTTAATAGCTTCCCATATACAGCATTTGCTCAAAACGTGGGCCTTATTGCTGTAACAGGTGTTAAGAGTCGCTTTGTAGTTGCTGCCTCTGGTGTGATTTTGATTTTGTTGGGATTATTCCCTAAATTAGCGGCCATCGTAGCTAGTATTCCAAATGCCGTATTAGGTGGTGCTGGTATTGCCATGTTTGGTATGATTGTTGCTAGTGGTATTCGTTCTTTAGGCAAGGTTAGCTTTGAAGGTAATCATAATTTAATGCTTGTAGCAATTAGTATTGGTGTGGCTATGATCCCTATTGCAGCGCCAAACTTTTATGCTAATTTCCCTGCTTGGGCACAAATTATTTTAAAATCTGGTATTACCTTTGGTAGTATTATGGCAATTTTGCTGAATTTACTACTTAATGGTGTTAATCGTGGTGATGAAATTAAAGAAATGGGTCGCCGATAAGACATATTATATGAGAACTCTGTTCCTTGGAGCAGAGTTCTTTTTTAGTGATTAAATTCATAGGAAATTTGTATGAATACTATGCTATAATAAATAGATAATTGTAGAATAATTTTGTGGTGCTTTCAGTAAGATGAGAATCATAAAATTAGTTGCAATTACATGTTGAAATAAAGTTATGTATATATGGTATGTTCCCATAAGAAGGGAAGGGTTACATGGCAGACGGAAAAATTATTGCTATCTCTATTAGTGAGAAAAAAGGGCAAAAGAAACATAATATTGAAACCGCTAATCTTATTGTAGATCACGGTATGGAAGGTGATGCGCATGCCGGTAATTGGCATCGTCAAATCAGTTTGCTTGGCATTGCAAGTATAGATCATATGCGTGCTCAAGGGGCGGATGTAAAACCTGGTGATTTTGCAGAAAATATCACTGTTGAAGGTATGGTGCTTTATGAATTAGCTGTAGGCACTCAATTACAAGTTGGCAGTGATGTTATTCTTGAAATCACCCAAATTGGTAAGGAATGTCATCATGGTTGTGAAATCATGAAACAAGTAGGATCTTGTATCATGCCTACACAAGGCATCTTTGGCAAAGTCCTTAAAAATGGTACGATTCACGTAGGTGATGAAGTATCTATTATTAAATAACTCTGTATTATAAACGAGGTGTGTTATGAAAGACGCATGGGGCCGTACAATTGAATATGTACGTCTGTCATTGACAGATGCGTGTAATTTTTGTTGTCCCTATTGTCGACCTGCTGAAATTACACCTCAAAGTCAAACACAATTATTATCAGTTGATGAATGGATGACTATTTTAGGTGCCTTCCATCGTATCGGCGTGAAAGCAGTGCGCTTAACTGGTGGTGAGCCATTGTTGTATCCTCATATTGAAGAGCTTTTAACCCGTATTAAGGATACTGGTTGGTTTGAAGATATATCTATGACTACGAATGGTAGCTTACTCGCATCTCGAGCACAACGATTGAAGAAACTCGGATTGAACCGAGTGAATATTAGTCTCGATTCTCTGGAAAGTGATGCCTTTGCTACTTGTGTAGGTAAAGAAAATCAGCTGGATTCTGTGCTTGATGGTATTCGTAGTGCTATTAGTGCGAACTTTAAATCCGTAAAGATTAATACTGTATTATCTCGTCATTGGTCTGATGAAGAAGTCAAATCTTTGTTACAGTATGTAGAAAAATGGCCTGTTGTATGGCGCTTTATAGAATACATGCCATTCCAAGGTGATGCATTCCATGGACCGACCTTTGATGAGTGGCGAGCTCAATTGGAACGTGTAAGTGGAGGGCCTCTTACAGAGGTTCACTCTGTGTATGGTTTTGGCCCTGCTACGTATTTAGCATTGCCAAGTGGAAAGGCTGTAGGCTTTATCTTCTCTATGTCTCATAGCTACTGTGATACATGTAATCGTGTACGACTTACATCAGATGGGCAAATGCGTTTATGCTTGTTGCGTGATGATGAGGCTGATCTTGTATCTCTTGTGCGTAATGGTGCGACCGAGAAAGATTTAGCTTTGCATATTGAACGTGCATTGCAACGAAAGCAAGAACGTCATGATGGCGTAGGTATGGAACAACCAGAACGTCCTATGTGGCGCATTGGAGGATAATATGGGATTTTTTGATTTTCTAAAACCAAGATCAAAGGAACATATTGAAGAATGTTGGCCTGCTGGTAAGATGCTTCAAGTCCATATAGAATACGATACAAAATCTGCTGTCATTACCTACAAGGGCCGTTATGGATTGCAATTTAATGTGCCAAAGGCAGATGTGACAAATATTATTGTCAAAGAGGTGAGCCGTACACATAGCGTTCTTCAACTGTATAGTGGTGCTGACTGTGTAGGAACTAGTGATATACTCCCTACAGAGTCTTGTAATACGATGAAGGATTGGCTCGAAGAATATTGATGTATATGTTTTATAGGAATGTAATAAATATTCTTTACATTCCTATAAAATAGGCATATAATTAGTCGTGTCATGGACCACTAGCTCAGCTGGCAGAGCACCTGACTCTTAATCAGGGTGTCCAGGGTTCGAACCCCTGGTGGTCCACCAAATAAAAAGAACTCACATTTGTGAGTTCTTTTTTTATGTATTTCTTTTAGATTTTAAGTAATCAATATATTTTAAGGTTTCAGCCATTTCCTCTTCTGACAGATCCGTAATAGAGGTGATGAGGTTATTAGCATATGGACTGTTCTGTAGGTCTCGAGCGAATTGTGTTACCTCTGGATTAGCATAATAGGGCTTATTTTCGTCGTAACGCTCTACTAAATCTGATTTTGATACACCAAAGTAATTGGCCATCATTTCTATTTTATCAATTCTCGGGTAGGTGTTGCCTTTAACCCAGTCAGTAAAGGTTGTATATTTAAAACCTAAATCGGTACAAATTTTATTTCTATCTATGCCACGCTTATCCATGAAACGTTGGATATTCTGTGCCATGATTTCCTTGTTACCTAAATCGCTCATTCTGAAAGTCCCCTACATCTGCCTATTAATCAGTGTTTATTAATACCATCGTACAATAAACCTGTAATTGTTACAATAGGTAGCTTGCATACTGAATAGTTAATACTAGACAATACGATTTAACCGTATTACAATCAGTATATTACAGTATGTTGGCTTAGTTATGCGTGAAAGGAGGTTGTCATGAAAGTAACCTTGAAAATGTTGAGAGTATCTAGAGATTGGTCTCAAGAACGAGCTGCAAAAGAAGTTGGTGTTTCGGTTACTACATGGCGAAACTGGGAGCGAAAGAAGTCCTATCCAGACGTGGTAGCTATAGCCAATATAGAGAAGGTATTTAATGTATCCTATGATGATATTATTTTTTTATAACGATTTACGGTTAAACCGTATATGCGATTAGAAATATAACGTAAAGGAATGATATTGTATGCATAGTATTATTTATTAATCTATATTTTGATGTGCTATACATTATAGACATTATAGAATTAATAGATTATGATGACAATATAGTAGTTTTTCTCATTAGGAGGTACCCAATGGCAGTAGATGTTTCTAGAACACAAGATGTATATAAAGATGCGGGCCAAAGTGTCAATTTCACAACACTATTATTAAATCGTAAAGATCATGACGCAGAACTTGAAGTAATTCAAGACATGGCAGACCGTATCCAAGCCATTAAACGTTCTGTTAGTATTCGTGCGAATGGTGAAGGTTTGGGTATTGCCTTTGGTTTTAGCCGTAAAGCATGGGATTATTTGTTCCCTAATGCACCAGTACCAAAAGAGTTAGAAGATTTCCAAGGTATTAAAGGGGATAAACAAGACGTACCAGCTGTAGCAGCAGATTTATTCTTACATGTACGTTCTAATGATGAATCCGTTACATATACAGTAGTAGATCAAATTATGGGATTCTTACGTCCTATTACATCTCTTGTAGATGAAACTCATGGTTTCCACTATGAACAAGGGCGTGCTATTATCGATTTCGTTGATGGTACTGAAAACCCTGTTGGCCAAGAGGCTGTTGAGTGGGGCGTTATTGGCGATGAAGATCCTGAATTCATTAATGGTTCTTATGCATTTGCTCAAAAATATGAACATGATCTTGATGCATGGCGTGCACTTCCTACAGAAATGCAAGAAAAATTTATCGGCCGTCGTAAATTCAGTGATATTGAATTAGAAGATGATGAAAAAGATCCAGCAGCTCATAATGTAGTAGCTCAAGATAATCGCGATGATGAAGAACATAAAATCGTTCGCATGAACGTACCATTTGCTCAACCTGGACAAGGTGTACGTGGTACATATTTTATCGGTTATGCTCGTTACTGGGATGTAACTAAAACAATGCTTACTAATATGTTTACGCAAAACGATAAATTGCTTGATTATTCTAAACCTATTACAGGTATGCTTTTCTTTATTCCATCCCTTGATACATTGGATGCTATTGCAGAAGGCGAGTTATAATCGACATAGTTATTTTTGCATATTTTCTAGTTCGTAGTGTTCTATTTAGTTAGTATCCTACAATTCGTGTAAAAATATCATATAAATTCTATAGAAGCGCTCCTTTTAGGGGCGCTTTTATGCTATAATAAATCTATTAAACCCGTAAAAATCCATTGTAGTTATGAATGAGGTATTCCATGAATTATACTAGCACCCGCGGTACCGTTGCGGTAAATGAAACATATGCATTGTTGCACGGCTTAGCAGAGGATGGTGGTCTATATGTACCATCTTTATTCCCTACAAACTGCTTAACTTACAATGATGTGAAAGATAAAAATTATCAAGAGGTAGCAGCTGTTGTATTATCCAAGTTGTTCCCATGCTTCTCGGAAGCTCATTTAAAAGAAATGATCAACTCTGCGTACAGTGATGCTAACTTCAGCACTCGTGATATTGCACCGTTACATTCCTTATTAGAAAAGGTTTCTGTCCTAGAATTATTCCATGGCCGTACACAAGCTTTCAAAGATATGGCCTTGTCCTTATTCCCATATTTATTAGTAGCGGCAAAAGAAGCAGAAGGTGAGAAAAAAGAGGTTCTTATCTTAACGGCTACATCTGGTGATACTGGTAAAGCAGCACTTGAAGGCTTTAAAGATGTACCTGGTACTCATATCCAAGTATTCTACCCAACTGATGGCGTAAGTCCAATGCAAGCGGAGCAAATGCAAAAGCAAGAAGGGGACAACGTTAATGTTACTGCGATTCACGGTAACTTCGATGATGCGCAACAATTCTTAAAACGCCTATTCGTTGATAAAGCTACTGCAGAAGAGGTTGCTGCAAAAGGTGTTATGTTCTCCAGTGCAAACTCTATTAACATTGGTCGCTTGGCACCTCAAGTTGTTTACTATGTGAATGCCTATGCTGAACTTGTTGTGCAAGGTGCCATTCATGAAGATGAAGCATTTAACGTTGTAGTGCCAACTGGTAATTTCGGTAATATCTTGGCTGCTTATTACGCTAAAAAAATGGGTATTCCTATTGGTAAATTGATTTGTGCATCTAACCAAAATAATGTGCTTACTGATTTCTTTGAAACTGGCACATACGATATGAACCGCCCATTCTATACAACGATTTCTCCATCTATGGATATTCTTGAGTCTTCTAACTTTGAACGTTTCTTATACTATATCTCTGGTGAGGATAGTGAACGCACAGCTGGTTGGATGAAAGATCTTAAATCTACAGGTAAATTGACTGTAAACGAAGAAGAATTCAACCGTGTTAAAGCTAATTTTGCAGGTGCTTATGTAGATGACGAAGAAACAAAAGCTATCATTGAGCAAGTGTACAATTCCTATGGTTATGTAATGGATCCTCATACTGCGGTAGCTATGGGTGCATACATGAAGGAATTAGAGAAACACCCAGAAGATGGTGCGCGTCATACAATTATTGCCTCTACTGCACATCCATTTAAATTCCCTACAGCTATTTGTGAAGCTTTAGATATCAAAGTGGGCGACACACCATATGAAAGCTTAGATAATATTTCTGCTGTAACAGGTGTAGCATTCCCTAAACAATTGGAAGCATTGAAATCTAAACCATTGCGTTTCACAAAAGCAATCGATAAAGAGAATATGAAACAAGAAATTCTTGATTTTGTAGATACATTCTCTAAATAATACGATGCCGCCTTTCGCTAGAAGGGCGGCATATATTTTGGTTTTATATATTCTGTATCTCCTGTATATTAGATTACTCATATAGATAATACAGGGGTAGTAACTATTTAGTTATACTATGGTAAAAGTGTATAGGGAGGTAGTATGGCTAAAAAAGGCCTTATGTATGCACTACTGTCGGCACTCTTATTGAGTACGATGAATTTATTTGTAAAGATGCTCGGCTCTAATATTCCATCTGGGGAAATTGCCTTTTTCCGTGGTTTATTTGGAACTATAGCTGTTCTCATCGTTATGTATACCCGAGGTATCCGATTCTCGAAAGAGGATAGAGGACATCTTGTTATGCGCGGCTTATATGGCGGCTTTGGCATGGTATGTAACTTTATTGCCTTAGTGCATTTAAAGTTATC
>CAKPSA010000039.1 GCA_934183145.1 uncultured Veillonella sp. | reverse complement strand
AGCTACCGAGGGTTAACCCGTTAACTAATTGTTGTAAAAACACTATACTACCTCAACTTTTATTTTTTTAATGCGTCGAATTGACCGTTTTTAATTTGTAAAACTTGAACTTCCATGGAAGGGTCACGTTTTTCGTTAAACTTGAATTGACCAGTTACACCAACGAAGTCAGCAATATTTTTCAAAGCATCGCGGAATTTTTCACGATCGGTAGTAGAACCTGCTTTTTTCAAAGCTGCTTCATAGAGGTATACCGCATCATAAGCTTGAGCTGCAAATTGGTCTGGTTCTTTACCGTATTTATCTTTATAAGCTTTACGGAAGTCTTTTACCTTTTGATCGTCTTTATTAGGGAACCAAGGTGTACCTACAATAACACCATCAGCTGCAGCACCTGCAATTTTAATGAATTCAGGGCTGTTGAAGCCATTGGAACCAATTACAGGTTGATTCATACCCATTTCACGCATTTTTTTCATGATTAATGCGCCTTCTTGGTAAAGAGAAGCAACTACGATAACATCAGGTTTGGCTTGTTGAATCTTAGTTAATTGTGCAGAGAAATCAGTATCTTTATCTGCAAATGTTTCAGTATCAACGATTTGTACGCCTTCAGACTCCAATGCTTTACGAGCTGTATTATTTACAGATACCATTTGGTCATTGTTGTTAGAGTACATAATAGCTGCAGTTTTGAAGCCTAAAGTTTTATGTGCTTCTTTAATTGCAGTATCTACAGCCAAGGATTCAGGTACAGCATTACGGAAAATGTAATCGCCGATATCTGTAATACCTTCAGCAGTTGTAGATGTACCAAGAGCTACGATTTTGCTTTTGTTGGCTACAGGACCTGCTGCCATCATTTCACCAGATAACATTGGGCCAATAACAGCTACAACTTTATCCTTAGAAATTACTTTATTCATTGCATTGATAGCTTCGTTTTTATCACCTTTAGTATCTTCTACTAATAAGTTGATTTTTACAGCATTTGCATCAGCGTTGATTTCGCTTACTGCCAATTCTGCACCAGCTTTAATGGATTCACCATACGCTGCTGCACCACCAGTTGTTGTTGTTAACAATGCAATTTTAGCCTCATTGCTATTTGCATTACCTGCATCTTTATTGCTACCACAACCAGCAGCAACTGCCATTACACCAGCAAGACCAAAAATGGCTGCTTTTTTTAACATGGATTTATTCATGCTACACCCTTCCTTCGAAACATAAAACTTTAAATCTATATCTATATTATTAGAGTTTTCATTTTTTTGTCAATTAAAATAACTCTATAATAATATATACTGTTATAAGTTATTCAGATAATCGTTCCCACTTCTCATACAACGTATCCAATTCATTTTGTGTGGATTCAATTTGTATAGAAATTTTGGACATTTCATCTAAATCTTGTTGTACTTCAGGATTAGCCAATTGAACTTCATACATCTTCATCGTTGCTTCTAAACGAGCAATTTCAGACTCTACCTCAGCCAATTGCTTTTCCACCATATAAGCATTAGGTTTCTTTTGATTGTCTTCCGTATTTTCAGATACAGAAGGTTCAGTTTCAACCTTTTGTATAGTTTTAGTATCAACCTTATTAACTTCACAGTTCTGCTCATTAGCTAATGCTAATAGGTCTTCTTGTTCTTTCAACTTTTCTTTGTAGTACGAGTAATTACCAAGATATTCAGTAATTTTTCCATCATCTAAAACGATGGTTTTGGTAGAAACTTGATCCAAGAAATATCTGTCATGGGAAATAATAAAGCAAGTACCTTCAAATTGTTGTAGTGCTTCTTCCACAATTTCGCGCGTTGGAATATCTAAATGGTTTGTCGGTTCGTCTAGGATAAGAAAATTATCTCCTTGAAGGAATAATTTTAACAATGCTAACCGAGCTCTCTCACCACCGGATAAGTCGCCTACTAGCTTAAATACATCATCCCCTTTAAATAGGAATGCGCCTAATACATTGCGGGCCTTTTCTTCAGTGTAGTTAAAATGGTTCATAACCTCTTCTACTACCTGCCAAGAATCATGTAATTCCTCGTGCTCTTGCGAGAAGTATCCCACTTGTACGCGATTACCGATATCAACGTGACCATTCTCAGGGAATAATTCACCAACTATAGTTTTTACGAGTGTTGATTTACCAGCCCCGTTAGGTCCAATAAGGGCTACTGATTCACCTCGTCGTACTACAAGTGATATATCATCAATGATAGGACTTTCACCATATCCTACTGATAAATGATCTAGAACAAGAACCTTATCGGCACTCATCGCAGCAGGAGGAAAAGAAAATTGTAAATGATGTGAAGTTACCGGTGCATCAAGTCGTTCTAGACGATTCAATTGAGATTGACGACCACGAGCCATTTTAGATTTAATACCTGCACGGTATTTATCTATATAAGCTTCTGTCTTTTTGATGTACTCCTGTTGTTTCTCATAGGCCACCATATCCGCTTTCAACCGTTCATCCCGTTGTTGAATATAGCGACTATAATTACCACGATAAGTTGTGGCCTTATGATTATCCAATTCTACAACGCCAGTCACAATACGGTCTAAAAAATAACGGTCATGGCTGACAATGAGAATCCCACCAGGATAAGCAGACAAATATCCTTCTAGCCACTCTAACATGTCCATATCTAAATGGTTAGTTGGTTCATCTAAGAACAAAAAGTCTGGACGACGTACCAAAGCCTTAGCTAAATTAATACGAGTTTTTTGACCACCAGAAAAAGCACTAGCTGGCTTGTCTAAATCCTCATCGGTAAAGCCAAGACCATAAATGATGCGCTTAGTTTTTTGCTCATAGTCATATCCGCCAAGCCATTCTAGACGATTTTGTAAATAATCTAATCGCTGTAAATCTGCTTCACTAGCCTCTTCAGTTTCCAAGCGTGTGGTAAGCTCTTTTAGTTGCTCTTCTAGTACATGGACATCAGCCCAAGCTTTTTCAATTTCTGTAGCTAAACTATCATCTCCTAAATTTACATCTTGTTGTAAGTAACCAATGCTTGCTACAGGAGACTTAACCACATTTCCTTCATCTAGGTCTTCATAACCTAATATGCATTTTAATAAGGTAGATTTCCCAGCCCCATTAGGACCTACTAAGGCTAGTCGGTCACCTTCTTTTATCTCAAAAGACACATTGGAAAATACTTGGCGCACCCCAAATGATTTTCCAAGGCCTATCATTCGAATGCGTTCCATTCATAACCTCCTAATCATTTACCCTTTATTATACCACAATTGCTCGAACTAATATTAACATCTCTATAGCATCTTTTGTTTTTCTACTGTGACGGAATAATTTGCCTAATAAAGGTATATCCCCTAATATAGGAACCTTTTGTATTTGGTATTGATCTCTATTATCCATGAGGCCACCTATAACAAGTACCTCTCCTGCCTGTAAACGCACTCTTGTATGTGCTTGCCGCGTACTGATTTTATAAGCTTTCATTTCAGATACCATGATTGGTGTGCTTACCTCTGCATGAATTTTTGCATCTACCCCTCCATCCGCAGTAATAATAGGAGTATAGTTTAACTTAATCCCCACCTCTTCATAACGTGTAGAGCGCTTGCGTTCTCCATTTACTTCAGTTTCTTCTATAACCGGAATGCGTTCTCCAATCAAGATATGTGCCGTTTCACCATTCATAGCCATAATAGAAGGTTTCGCAATTAATACAGCCTTTCCGGAACTTTCCATGAGACTTAACTCGGGTTTTACAAAGAATTTGTATGCCTCTCCAGTAGGTGTTTTGCCAAAGGTTACGGCCCCATAGGAGTTAGTCTTATCATCCCCATGGCCAGTCAAACTCAGCCAAGACCACCTAAAGCCTTGCTCTTTTACATAGGATTGTTCCATGGCAATAATTGTTGCTTCTAGTTGAACTTGCTTAGGCTCCTTATCTACAGCATGGACTAAAGTTTCTACACGTCTTTTTTCACCGCTTGTTAAATGTGTAATAACTTCATTTTGCTCTGAAAGTACAGCCATTTTATCTTGTTTCACAACTGTGCCCATTATATTTTTTAAAGCTTCAGCCGGTAAATGTTCTGGCTGTATAACATATAACTCTCTATTTTCAAGAGCTTTATCATCTGGTTCAATAAGAATTGTATTGTATTCTTTTGAAACAGAAAAATGATATAGCCTGCCTAATTCTTTTATAAGATCTTCTGGCGTTTCACCTTGCACAGTAGCTGTAATATTACCAGTTAAAGTTTCTACGCCCATAACAGATATATGATAACTACGACAAATTCCTAATACAGTTTCTTTTAGAGATGCATTGCGAACGGATATCGTAATTAGTTCGTTTGATCTACTTTGCGAACCTTGTTCTTGATTACTAGTCACTGCTAGCTTTGCATTATCTGCTAATACTACAAAAGATGGTACTAACGATACATATAGAGATATAGTCACTAGTACAATTATTTTTAGTAGTATTTTAGTTTGGATGAATCTATTTCTTTGTATTTTCTTCCTAATAAACAAGAGAGCCTCTCTCAATTGATCCTTAGCCACCGTGATGAACCTCCTTTAACAATTTCTACACCATTTTTATTAATGTTAGATACAGAAACTCCGTGCCAAATACTTCCAACAGTAACCATTTGCTCGTCGGTACCTTTTCGAAGGATAGCAATCGTTTGATTTCCCTCAATAATGCCCACAAGCTCAACAGATTCTTCTATACTCGAAGAATTTAAAATCCTATGTGAATTTGGGCTACTTTGATTATTAGCAAAACCATCATTCCTAATACGTATAGTATTACTACCTATCTGCTTACTCTTGCTCTGTACTCTTCTATTTTTGTGCTTATCAGTTCTATGTCCTCTTTTATACTTATTACTACCAGAGTATCTAACATCCCCCAATACATCGACATCATCATTACCATCTAACTCTTCATCTACAACCTTAGTATCTTCATTTTCCCTAAGCAAAGCACGATCTGGTAACTCTTTAAAAACCTCTCTCCAAGGATAAGCTCGTTCCACAGTACTCACATCATATAGCAATCGACCAGATTCTTTAGTTCTTAGTTCTCCATCTTTTTTTGTTCCTATATCATTATTGTTATCATGTTTCTGTCTAGTATCTGGATATATATGAATAGATTCCTCTTCACGGGGATATAAAATACCAACCATTAATACACCTATTAAAATTATAAGGAATACAGAGATAATGATTTTATAGTGACGAATAATAAAATACTGTTTGCCAATCCATAATTTAATACGTTGTATATATTCTTGTAAGTTCATATTCCACCTCCTGCTGACATATTCTAGGCGGTCCTTTTAAATTCCTACAAAAAAATGACTCTACCAGTCACCTAGGTGACTAATAGAGTCATTCATTATATTAACAAGTCAACGCGATTTGTCATTATTTTATTTACTGTTAAAACCATCAGGATGAGATGTATGCCATTTCCAAGCATCCTTAATAACATCAGCTACATTACTAAATTTAGGATCCCAACCAAGTAAGTTTTTAATTTTTTCAGAAGATGCAATCAATGTACCTGGGTCACCAGCACGACGGTCACCATATTGAACAGGAATGTCAATGCCCGTAACCTCTTTTGCAGTTTCAATAATTTCTTTTACAGAGAAGCCATTACCACTGCCGAGATTAAACACTTGTGATGCTCCACCACTACGCAAATAATCCATTGCTAAAACATGCGCTTTAGCTAAATCATTAACATGAATATAATCACGAATACATGTACCATCAGCTGTATTATAATCAGTCCCAAAAACTGTTATATACTCTCTTTTACCACGAGCTGCATCTAGTACAAGTGGTATTAAATGAGTTTCAGGATGATGATCTTCCCCAATTGTACCAGATGGATCTGCGCCTGCCGCATTGAAGTAACGTAATGCAACGTAAGTAGAACCATAAATGGAACTATAATCAGATAGCATTTCTTCAATCATCAACTTAGTACGACCATAAACATTGGTTGGATGTAATGGCGCATCTTCACGAATTGGCACTTCATCTGGCTCCCCATATACAGCAGCCGTACTAGAAAAGACGAAATGCTTTACACCAGCAGCTCGAGCGGACTCTATAAGGTGATATGAGCCAACTACATTATTTTCATAATAAATAGCTGGATTTACCATGGATTCACCAACCTGAGAATGCGCAGCAAAATGCATAACCCCAACGATATTATGGTCTTTCATAATATCTACTAATTTGGGATCTGCTATATCCATATTATAGAATTGTACTCCTTCAGGAATAGATTCTACATGACCACGAGATAAATTATCTACAATTACTGGCGTGTAACCTGATTGTTGTAAGGCACGTACTGTGTGACTCCCAATATAACCAGCCCCACCTGTTACTAAAATATTCATAGTTCCCCCTTATGAATGTTCGCTATTCTTTACATTAGCCAATTTTGGGCCAATGAGACGTTTATAAACTTCAACCCCTGGTTGGTCAAAGGCGTCTACTCCTGCAAAAATAGATTCAAAATAAACAGCCCAACAATGCATAAACATGATTTCCCCTAAATGGAATGCATTTAATGTTGGTACAGTTATCGTCATATTAAAACGATTATCACTAGATAAGGCCTCTCTATTGGCATCTAGTGCAATGTTCAAAATATCACAAATTCCTACATTGCCTAGTGATTGTAACCGTTCATATTGACTATGTGTATTAGGCACTACCAGATTATGTTGCCACTCCTTAACCTTAATAAATTGAACTACCTTATTAAGACGACCTTCTTGATGCTCTTGTACTTGAGCATGCATATCCATAGTCCCTACTGCAGCAACCGGTGTACGACCATATGGTAAACATGTATTACTCATTTTTCCCAAAGATTCGGACAATAGTTGTACATACCAGTCAGATAAAGAATGAAGAGCTTCACCATAGGGCATAAAGACTTCAATTATACGACCATAACGTTCAGAGGCAATATATTTTAGTAAGGCACTTAATAGAGCAGGATTTTTAAATATATCCTCTTCTTGACAAGCCGCATCCATTGAAGCTGCGCCAGCCAAGAAACCTTCAATATCAAAGCCTACAAGAGCTGCTGTAACAAACCCCACTTCAGTAAATACAGAGAAACGGCCACCTACACCATATGGAATACTATAGGTCTTCCAATGATTTTCTATTGCCATAGAGCGTAGAACTGTAGGATGTTCATCATCAGACATATCGGTAACAGCCACCACTTCATAATTTATATTCCGATCCTGTAAGGCTTTTTCTAAAATCATAAAATTAGCCATTGGTTCAATCGTTGAGCCAGACTTAGAGGTAATAACGAGCATCACCTTATAATCAGGTCCTTTTTTCTGAGCTTGGTACTCTAAAGTACGAATAAGACCTGATAAGTAGTCACCATCTACATTAAATCCAGCAAAGTACATCCGTGGATATCCGTTGCGTTCTTCTGTACTAAGATTATTCCAAAATGCACCACATTGGACATCAAAAATAACCTTACTCCCCAAATAAGAACCACCAATACCTACAGATACAACTGTATCAATATTATGACGAGCATAGTCCCGCAGTTCATAAAGACGTTTCAACATTGCAGGTGTATTAATACCATCTTCTGAAATATAAGGAAGTTGATAAAACAGTACTGGTTCAGGCAAGCCGTCCTTTGAAACATGACCTTCTTCAAAGCCTGTAGAGCGTAAAATATTGGTGTGGCGCCAAACATTTTGTATAGCACGCTCAAAGTTATTTACGTCTCGTTCTTGTATGCAACTTTCATTATATATGTTAGCGTAATCTAACTCGAACCCCGATTGTAATCGCAACATCAAATATCTCCTTCACTGACATTTTATGTACAATATTCTACTCATTATACCATAAAACAATGAATAAAATATTAGTTTATGCAATCAATTTACCCATAAACCATAACCAAAACCCACTGCATAAACAGACCATAATAATGCAACAGGAATAGCTAGTTTAAATTTAAGCTTTAAAGTCTTATGACGCCAAATAACCATGCCTAATAGTGCCCCAAGGCCACCAAAGGCAAATGCTAAAAATAATAATGTAAACTCTGAAATCCGATTATACCCCTTAATAGCACATAACTTATCATACCCATACATGCTAAATACAATGAGATTCCATAGCCCTACAGTAACCCAAAATTGTGTATCACTCATGTCCCCAAACCTTATATTACTTACTTATGATGAGACTTAAAATATTCTAATGTTCTTTGTAAGCCCTCATCTAATGTTGTTGATGCTACAAAGCCGAAATCACGTTCCGCCTTTGCATTACTTAAACGCGAATGTTTGATATCCCCTATGCGCTCGTCCTCGTAATGAACCATAAAATCAGCACCACTAATAGATCTAAAGCGCGTAATCAACTCATTTACAGATGTTCCTGTATTGGTAGACACATTATAAATACCTGTGCAACTAGTATTTCCCATAGCTTTAATATTAGCTTCTACCACATCTTCTACGTAAATAAAGTCTCTTGTTTGTTCCCCATCACCATATACGGTTAACGGCTTGCCTTCAACAATTAAACGGTTGAAAATACTAATAACGCCACCTTCACCACCATCCCCTTGACGTGGTCCATATACATTGGCATATCTAAAGCATACCGTATTTAATCCAAAAGCTTCACGATAAATTCGTAAATAACCTTCCGCAGTAAGCTTAGTCAAACCATAGAAGGATGATGGCATACCACTTAACTCCTCTGTTAACGGTAACACTGCTAAATCTCCATAAACAGCAGCCGAAGAAGGCATTAGGAATTGTTCAACATTTACCTTACGACAAGCATCGAGTACATTAATAAGCCCTAGTAAGTTAACATCACAGTCATAACTTGGATTTTCCATAGAGGATTGAACCATCGTTTGAGCAGCTTCATGGAATACAATAGAAGGTTTAAACTCTTCAAATACAGATAATAATTTTTGATCCCGTACATCCATCTCAATAAATTGAGCAGACTCATGTACAAAAGAACGCATACCTGTAGATAGATTATCTATAACGAGCACATTGTGCCCCAAATCAATTAATCGATCAACGAGATGAGAACCAATAAAACCGGCCCCACCAGTAACACATATATTCATAGCACCCTCCTTTCTGAGAACTCTAAATCCCCGCGCCTTGTTTGGCTAATACATCAGCCATTTCATTATAGGTATCTCCCGTATGTGCAGCCACCTTGTGAAAGTGTACGTGCACCTGGTCTTTTATAGAGTCATAAAATGCAGCATATTGTTGAGTTAGTGCATTATTGCGTTTCCATCTTTTAGTAGCCCACATTTCTATTCCCATATAATCATAATATAGGGAACATTCAGGGATACCATGTTCAACAGTATATTTCATGACATACATGGCAGCTAATAACTCACCGGACACATTCCAAAATGCTGTATATCGTTCATCAGTAGAGGGAAATGAAAAAGTCTTTCTCTCCCCATTTAAAAAGATAACACCGCCAGCTCCCACTGTATTGGTACCTTTATTATAACTACCATCAATATAAGCAATGACATGATTTGACTGCGCAAAATCAGGTTTCACAACACTTGGTGATACCTTATTTTGAACTTTAGACCTAGAATTCACAGGTCTAGAATGTATAGATTTAGACTTAACCTCTTGTGTCGATTTAGGTTCACTCCGTTTAGCACTCATGAAATCACTCAAGGATAAGCCTGAATCATCTACAAAAGCACGTGCTTCCGCTTCTGTAGGAAAAGATTTGTAGATAGCACCACCAAAGCCTTTTACCTGTTTCTCACAGTCTGCCCAGGTAGTATAAACTCCTGGTACACGTCCTTGACGAACTGCATAAAACTTCTTAGCCATACGTACCTCTTAATGATCCATTGTAAGTGCCACAAATTCAGCATTTACCACAGATGCCAAATCCTTTGGATTTACCTTCATCTGCATCCCTCGTAGACCAGCACTTACATATACAAATTCTTGAGGCTCCATTGTGGCATCCAAATAGGTAGGAAATGATTTTTTCATTCCCACTGGAGAACATCCGCCCCGTAGATATCCCGTAATCCCCAATAAGTCCTTAACATGAACAAGTTCTACAGACTTATTATGACTTACACGAGCTGCTTGTTTCATATCTAATTCTTCAGCTACAGGAATACAGAATACTACAAAACCAGTTTTGTCACCCTTACCAACTAATGTTTTAAAGACTTGCTTCTCATCAAGTCCTAATGCTTCTACTACATGAAGGCCAGCAGCACGTTCTTCAGACCACTCATATTCACTAATACTATAAGGTATCTTATGAGTATCTAAAATACGTAATGCGTTTGTTTTTTTATGTTTCTCTTTCCCCACTATACCCTCCATATACTAGCATAACAAATAAATTTAATCGTATCATAATATATTTCTATATATAAATATATTTTTTCATTACTATTTATTTACGATTTTATTAATATTTTTTAATTCAATGCGCAAAGTTCCATCATCATTTGTTTTTATCTCAATGAACTCGCGATTTTTCATATACTCTACAGGAAATGAAATTTCAATACCTGTATCGGTTTTAATCTTGTGATGTTCTCCAACCTTCGTAGCAAACTCTCGATTAACAGGTAGAGGTCTCATCATATCCGCATCAGCTAATTCTTTCTTAGCCGCCTCTTGTTGAACAGGATTTGATTTAAATACCTCTTCTACAATGCGAACAGGATCCACTGTGTCAGATACTTCTGCATTTTTAGCAATCATAGACTTTGCAGTCGT
>CAKPSA010000038.1 GCA_934183145.1 uncultured Veillonella sp. | reverse complement strand
ACTCACTATGCAGCAGGTCCATCTCCAGTAATCTTCAATACTGGTTATGTTCCTCAAAATACATGGTGGAAACTTGGTTTCTTTACATCCGTAATCAACTTGATTATCTTTATGGGACTTGGTTCTGTATGGATGAAAGCAATCGGTATGTGGTAAGAGTTGAAAACGATAAAATAATATACTTGTAATACATAAAAACTTTAGATTATAGAGTTAATTTGATATGTAGTTACAAAATATACGGAAAGCCGTCCCTTTTGGGACGGCTTTTTTGTGATAAAATAAGTGTAGTTAATATATTATTAATGTATATGTTGTAATATTATACGTATATGAACTATTCCTAGTGAATACAAGAATAGCATCATTATTTTACATAGGAGGAACTATGAAATTTGATAATGAACAGTTATTGAAATATATTGGTGCTTGTACATCTCCGTACCATACGGTAGATACAAGTTTGCAAATGTTATTGGACTCAGGATTTACAGAACTCAATTTAGATGATGAGTGGCAATTAGACTCTGGTTCTTATGTAGTTAATGTATTTGGTACTACGTTATTTGCCTTTCATATAGGTAAAAAACCAGAACATACATTACGTATTGCATCAGCACATACGGATTTTCCTGCGATCCGTGTTAAACCTAATCCTATTACCTCTGTAAAAGGTTACACTAAACTGAATGTAGAAATGTATGGTGGTCTCATCGAAAATACATGGCTTGATCGTCCTTTAGGAGCGGCCGGTACTGTGGTATTAAAAGGTGATAATGCCTTTGATGTTGATTCTGTATTGGTTGATACAAAACGTCCTATTGCAATCGTTCCAAACTTAGCTATACATATGAATCGTTCCGTTAATGATGGCGTTAAATTAAATCGCCAAAAGGAAATGCTTCCTATATTAATGATGGATCGTAAAAATAAGGAACAACCTACAAAATCTTTACATGATAGTAATAATCCAAGTTTATTCCCAGAGTCTGACATTCAATATGATGAGTGGACTACGTTCTTAGCTGAAGAGGTAAATTGTGATCCATCTGAAATTTTGTCTTATGAAATGACATTATACCCAACAGAACAAGGCTGTGTACTTGGCATAGAAGGTGATTTCATTAGCGCACCTCGCCTTGATAATTTAACATCTTGCTTTGGTGTCCTTTCAGGGATTATTCAAGCACGTAAACATAATGCTAATGGTGTACGCTGTGCTATTCTCTTTGATAATGAAGAGGTTGGTAGTCGTACAAAACAGGGTGGCGCAGGCATGCTTTTACCAAACCTTGTTAAACGCGTTTATGATGCATTGGGATATTCCAATCAAGAGATGGAAAGTTTCATTTCAAAAGGATTTATGGTTTCCTCTGATGTAGCCCATGGTTTACATCCAAATTATCCTGAGAAAAACGATATCACTAATATTCCTACACTTAATAAAGGGGTAGCCCTAAAAATCGCATGTAGCCAATCTTATGCCGGTGATGCCAGAGCTATTGCCATCGTTAAAGGTTTGTGTGATGAAGCTGAGGCAAATTACCAAATTTATGTAAATCGTTCTGATATACCAGGGGGCTCTACTGTTGGGTCTATTTCATCTGCTATGTTGCCGATGAGAACCATGGATGTGGGGTTACCATTATTGGCAATGCATTCTGCACGTGAGTTGATGGGGGCCAATGACCAAGAACAACTCAACCGATTAATGAATCATTTCTTAGGTGATTAATTATATAGTACATAGAACTAGTTCGATGTACATCGATAAAAGACATATGAGTTTTTCTCATGTACAGCAAATAATGTAATTTATGATTTCATAATTAATATAATCCTTTAAATATGTGGAAAATATTGTATAATAGTTATATGTAATTATGAATATTATGCTTATCATAAATTTTGATGAGCTATCCAAATATATTGTTTTGTCTATAAGTATAGGAAATATTCATATATTAATAAAAATGAAAGCTGATAGTTCACATTAGTGGAAGCTAGTAGGAGGCAATACATGAGAAAAATTAAATCCGTATTGGTTGCCAACCGTGGTGAAATTGCAATCCGCGTGTTCCGTGCATGTAATGAAATGGGTATTAAAACTGTAGCCATTTACTCCAAAGAGGATACATTATCCTTGCACCGCAACCAAGCTGACGAAGCCTATCTCGTAGGGGAAGGTAAAAAACCAGTTGAAGCATATCTTGATATTGAAGATATTATCCGTATTGCAAAAGAGCATGACATTGATGCTATCCATCCAGGCTATGGGTTCTTATCTGAAAACGAAGAGTTCGCTCGTCGTTGTGGTGAAGAAGGTATCATTTTCATTGGACCTCATGTAGAACATTTGAATATGTTCGGTGATAAGGTTAATGCTCGTGCACAAGCTAAATTGGCAGATATCCCAATGATCCCTGGTTCTGATGGGGCTTTGCGTGATTTTGAACAATTAGAAGAATTTGCAAATACTCATGGTTTCCCATTGATGATTAAAGCCGTAAATGGCGGTGGCGGCCGTGGTATGCGTGAAGTTCATCGCAAAGAAGATCTTCGTGATGCATATGATCGCGCTAAATCTGAAGCAAAAGCTGCTTTTGGCGATGATGATGTATATGTAGAAAAACTTATCGTTGAACCTAAACATATTGAAGTACAAATCCTTGGTGATGAACATGGTAATGTAGTTCATTTACATGAACGTGATTGCTCTGTACAACGTCGTCACCAAAAAGTTGTTGAAATGGCGCCAGCTTTTGCGTTGCCATTAGAAACTCGTAAAGCCGTATGTGATGCAGCCGTTAAAATCATGAAAAATGTAGGCTACGTTAATGCTGGTACTGTAGAGTTCTTGGTAACTGCTGATGGTTCCTTCTATTTCATCGAAGTTAACCCTCGTATCCAAGTAGAACATACTGTAACAGAAATGATTACAGATATTGATATCGTTCATTCTCAAATCCGTATTGCTGAAGGTTATGACTTACATAGCCCAGAAGTAGGCATTCCTGCACAAGATGAAGTTCCTTGTAAAGGTACTGCTATTCAATGCCGTATCACTACAGAAGATCCTAAAAATAACTTCATGCCTGATACAGGTAAAATCTTGGCATACCGTAGCTCCGGTGGCTTTGGTATCCGCTTAGACTCTGGTAATGCCTTCACAGGTGCCGTAGTAACACCTTATTATGATTCCTTGCTTGTAAAAGCAACTGCATTCGGTCCTAACAATGAAGAAACTATCCGTAAAATGCTTCGTTGCTTGAAAGAATTCCGTATTCGTGGCGTTAAAACAAATATTCACTTCTTGATTAACGTTCTTGAAAACCCTGAATTCCAAAGCGGTAACTACACTGTTAACTTCATCGAAGATCATCCAGAATTATTCGAATTGAAACCTGACCGTGACCGCGGTACTAAATTATTGCGTTACATCGCTGACGTAACAATCAATGGTTACTCTGGTGCAGGTCCTCAGGAAGTACCTGATTTTGAACCAATTCAAATGCCATCTAATTTAGATGTATCTCCTGCAGCTGGTACAAAACAAAAATTTGATGAATTAGGTCCAGAAGGCTTCAGCAAATGGTTATCTGACCAAAAACAAGTATTCTTTACAGATACTACATGGCGTGATGCTCATCAATCTTTGTTTGCTACACGTCTACGTACAATTGATATGGCTCGTGTAGCTGGTCATGCAGCTAAAGGTGTTCCTAACTTATTCTCCTTAGAATGTTGGGGCGGTGCTACATTCGACGTATCCTATCGCTTCTTACATGAAGATCCATGGGAACGCTTACGTATGTTCCGTCGCGAAGTACCAAATACATTGCTTCAAATGCTGATTCGTGGTGCCAATGCCGTAGGTTACACATCTTATCCAGACAATGTAGTTCGTCAATTTATCCAACGTGCCGCTACAAATGGCATTGATGTATTCCGTGTATTTGATAGCTTAAATAGCCTTGATAATATGCATGTAGCTATTGATGAAGTACGTGCACAAAACAAAATTGCTGAAGTAGCATTGTGCTATACAGGTGATATTCTTGATAGCAGTCGTCCTAAATACAATCTAGACTACTATGTAAATATGGCTAAAGAGCTTGAAAAAGCAGGGGCCAATATCATTGCTATTAAAGATATGGCTGGTCTTTTGAAACCTCAAGCAGCGTATAATCTTGTATCTGCATTAAAAGATGCTGTTACAGTGCCAATTCATTTGCATACTCATGAAGGTTCTGGCAATGCTATCTACTCTTATGGTCGTGCTGTAGATGCTGGCGTAGACGTTATCGACTTAGCATACTCTGCATTTGCTAATGGTACATCTCAACCTAGCATGAACTCCATGTACTATGCATTGAGTGGTCATGACCGTCAACCTGAAATGAACATTGATTACATGGAAGAAATGTCTCATTACTTTGGTAGCATTCGTCCATACTACAAAGGTGTAGATAAAGCAGAAGCATATCCTAACACTGAAGTATATCAACATGAAATGCCAGGTGGCCAATACTCTAACTTGCAACAACAAGCTAAGATGGTAGGCCTTGGTGATCGTTGGAATGATATCAAAAAAGTATATCATCAAGTAAATATGATGTTTGGCGATATCATTAAAGTAACACCTTCTTCTAAAGTTGTAGGCGACATGACATTGTACATGGTACAAAACAACTTGACTGAAAAAGATATTTACGAAAAAGGCGATGTATTAGACTTCCCTCAATCCGTAGTAGAATTCTTTGAAGGTCGTCTTGGTACTCCATACCAAGGTTTCCCTGAAGAGTTACAAAAAATCATCTTAAAAGGTGCTAAACCTATTACAGTTCGTCCTGGTGCAGTATTACCGCCAACAGACTTTGAACATGTTCGTCATGAATTAAGTGAAATGGGTGCTAATACAACTGATGAAGATATTAGCGCATACTGCTTATATCCTAAGGTATACCAAGATTACAATAAATTTGTAAAAGACTTCGGTAATGTATCTGTACTTGATACTCCAACATTCTTCTTCGGTATGAAACGTGGTGAAGAAATCCAAGTAACTATCGAAAAAGGTAAAACATTGATCATTAAAATGAATGGTGTATCTGATCCTGATGAAGATGGTAACCGCATCGTATTGTTCGAATTCAATGGTCAACCTCGTAGTATTAAAGTTCATGATAAACATGCTAAGACTACTGGTGTTGTTCGTCGTAAAGCTGATGAATCCAACCCAGGTGAAATCGGTGCAACATTATCCGGTTCTGTTGTTAAGATCCTCGTTAAGAATGGTCAATCTGTAGCTAAAGGTGAGCCATTGATTGTTACTGAAGCAATGAAGATGGAAACAACAATTACAGCTCCTATTGATGGTATCGTAGAAGAAATTCTAGTTCGTGAAGGTAGCCGTATCGAATCTGGCGACTGCTTGCTTCGCGTTCAAGATGCTCCTAAACGCTAGTTATAAATGCTAGTAAAATTAAAAATATTATTTCTAAAGTATTTCATAATAGAAAACACTTTAGAATAATGCAAGAATCCCTAGGAAATCCTAGGGATTCTTTGTGTTTTAAGGGGTTTCATGGTACTATATATAGTAGAGAAAATGGGCGTATTATGCACTATTTTAGAGTGATTATTAGAAAAAGGAGTAGTAACAGATGAGATGTCCTTATTGCCAACACACAGACACGAAGGTAACAGACTCTAGAACGACTGATGAAGGTAATAGTATTCGCCGTCGCCGCGAATGTATCAATTGTGGCCGTCGCTTTACTACCTATGAAATTATAGAAGAAGTACCACTTATGGTATTAAAGAAAAATGGACGTCGTGAATTATTTGATCGCGGTAAATTATTAAATGGTCTATTACGTTCTTGTGATAAACGTACCGTACCAATGTCCGTGATGGAACAAGTGGTTAATGATGTAGAGCGCGATATTCGAAATGAAATCAATCAAGAGGTAACTACGGATCGCATTGGTGAACTTGTATTGCAACAATTAAAAGATATTGACCAAGTTGCATATGTTCGTTTTGCCAGCGTATATCGTAAGTTTGATAACATTGATAGCTTTATGGAAGAATTGAAAGCATTAAAGAAACTTGATTCTAAAAAACCAAAACGCAATTAATTACTAATACTATATGTGAGGCTTTATGATAGATTTACACTGCGATACGATAATGAAATTAATAGATCATCCTGATTGTGGAGATCTGTATCGTAATACTTGGAAAATCGATATAGAAAAATTACAAAAAGCTCACAGCAAGGTGCAAGATTTCGCACTTTTTATCAATCTTGGTGAGACAAACGATCCTTATAGTCGTTATGAAGCGATGCGTAATTTATGTACATCACAAATTCATCACTATGGAGAGCACATACAACATGTGCTCTCTTATCAAGATGTAGAGTCTGTGTATGAATCTGGCAAGATTGGAGCTCTCATGTCTATTGAAGAGGGCGGTGTACTAGGCGGCGATTTAGATAAACTAAAACAAGCTTATCAAGATGGGGTTCGACTTATTACGCTTACTTGGAATTATCCAAATGGACTAGGTGAGCCACATTGTGGTGAGCAGCATAAAAAATTAACACCGAAAGGTGTTGAATTTGTGGAGGCTATGCAAGAGTTAGGCATAATTGTGGATTGCTCCCATCTTAACGATGCTGGTACAGAGCAACTAGGTGATATATTAGATGTACCATTTGTAGCATCACACTCCAATGCGCGCGAAGTTACTGCCCATACAAGAAACTTACCGGATAATTTAATTAAGCTTATTGCCAATAAGGGTGGCGTTATAGGCCTTAATTTCGCTCAATCATTTTTGGGGACATCACCAATAAGCCGGATTGAAGATATCGTAAAACATGGCTTATATCTCATTAATAAAGGCGGGGAAGATGTTGTGGCATTAGGAACCGACTTTGATGGTATTAAGCCCGATACAGAAATTAAAGATGCTTCCGAAATGTATCGATTATATGATGCATTTAAAGAGGCAGGTTTGTCTGTGGAGCAATGTGAGAAATTGTTCTGGAAAAATGCAGATAGACTATTAAAGGAGATTTTATAATGACTGATTTAAATCCAATCATTGCAGATCGTTTTACAGAGCATCTTGAAGTTTTTGGTAAAACGATGGAGCATATGGATACCATTCAAGAGATTGCCTATCGTTGTAAGGCGGCTTTAGAAAATGGTAATAAAATTTTGTTCTGTGGTAATGGCGGCTCTGCTGCGGACTCTCAACATTTAGCAGCAGAATTGATTTGTCGCTTTAAAAAGGAGCGACGCTCTCTAGCGGGTATTGCATTGACTACTGATACATCTGCATTAACAGCTATTGCCAATGACTATGATTTTGAATCTGTTTTTGCACGTCAAGTAGAGGGCTTAGGCCGTACAGGTGATGTTCTCATCGGTATTTCTACATCTGGTAACTCCAAGAATGTTGTGAAAGCTGCAGAAATGGCCCGTTCTATTGGTATGCATACCATTGCTTTCACCGGAGAGGGTGGTGGCAAACTAGCTGAATTATGCGATATTACGTTGGCTATTCCAAGTAATGTGACAGCTCGTATTCAAGAAATGCACATTTTAGCTGGCCATATTATGTGTGAAATTATTGAAGAACATTACTAACCGTTACGGTTTTATTTATAAATAGATACATGTTTGATGCCAAGTATTTTATGTAAGTCGTTACGCATGTATATTGTGGTAAGGAATAGGTGGATTATGATAAATGCTACCATTAATCAATTTTTAACAAAGCAGCTACCAAATCTAAAGATTGCCGTTATAGGTGATGTTATGGTAGATCGTTATGTTTTTGGTGATGTAAGTCGTATTTCTCCAGAGGCACCGGTTCCTGTTAACCGCGTGGCAAAGATGAAAGAAGTGCTTGGCGGTGCTGGTAATGTTGCGTCGAACCTATCAAATTTAGATTGCACAGTATATCTCGGTGCTATTGCTGGTAATGATGACCATGGTCGTTTATTACAACAGTTACTTGATGCAGACAAGATTGATACAACAGGTTTATTGACGAGCGACGATCGATCTACTATTACTAAGATGCGTATCTTAGGTGATCGTCAACAGATGATGCGCTTAGATTTTGAAACCATAACAGATTTGACGTCACATGAAGAGCAGAAGCTCTCTACATGGTTGGAAAATCTTTGTAAAGCAGGTATCGATGGCATTGTTGTATCTGACTATGGTAAAGGTGTTTGTTCACCGACATTGCTAAAAAAAATCTTCAGTTTAGCTAAGGAATATGGGGTACAAACAATCGTAGACCCTAAGGGTTCTGATTGGTCTAAATATAATGGTGCCACCTGCATTACACCGAATGTAAAAGAATTAGGTGAATGTGTAGGCCGCAAATTAGAAAATGATGATGCCACTATTGTTGAGGCTGCGAAGTCAGTTTTGGCTAATGTTGATTTAGAGTACATTGTGGCTACACGGTCTGCTAAGGGGATTACTGTTATCGCAAAGGACGGGCGTACATGGCATAATCCTGCCACACAACAAGAGGTATTCGATGTAAGTGGTGCAGGTGATACAGTTGTATCCATGATGATGACATGCCTTGCCAGTGGCTTATCTATGCGTTTAGCATTACATATTGCAAATGGTGCAGCAGGCATTGTCGTATCCAAGGTTGGTACATATCCAATCCATCGTTCTGAATTATTGGATTTATGGCATTCTTATAAGCATAGTGTTCAATCGAAGCCTTTATACACAAAAGAAGAGATGAAACAGCTCATTACACAATGGCAAAACAAGGGTGAAACTGTTGTGTTTACAAATGGTTGTTTTGATATTCTTCATCGTGGACATATTACGTACTTACAAGAGGCAGCTCAATTAGGGGATCATCTAATTATTGGTTTAAATTCCGATGCTTCTGTTAGACGCCTAAAGGGCGAAACACGTCCCATCGTACGTGAAGAAGATCGCGCAGCATTATTAAGTGCGTTACGTTGTATAGATGGGGTGGTTTTATTCGAAGAGGATACACCAGCTGAACTATTAGCTTATTTGCGTCCTAATACGCTAGTTAAGGGCGGCGATTATAAGATAGAAGATATTATTGGACGGGAGTCCGTAGATCATGTAGAGGTGCTTTCATTTAAAGTAGGGTACTCTACATCAGATATTGTAGGGAAAATAGCTACTATGGCTAAGGAGGGTAAATTATGATTATCGTAACAGGCGGTGCTGGTTTTATCGGCAGTAACATTGTGAAAGCGTTAAATGACCGCGGTCGTACAGATATTCTTATTGTTGATGACCTTACAGATGGTCGTAAAATCCGAAATATTCAAAATTTAGAATTCTTGGATTATATCGACTGTGATGATTTTGATTGTGCTATTGCTGATGGTACATTCGATGTAGGTCCTATTGAAGTTGTATTCCACGAAGGTGCTTGTGCGGACACAATGGAATATAATGGCAAATACATGATGAAGAACAACTATGAAGGTTCTAAAAATCTATTCCACTATTGCCAAGATCGTCGTATTCCATTCATCTATGCATCCTCTGCATCTACCTATGGTAATGGTAAAAATGGTTTCGTAGAAAAACCAGAAGCTGAAGAAGCGCTCAATCCATATGCGTACTCTAAATTGTTATTCGATCGCTATGTACGTAAATATGAAGGTGAGTATACAGCGCAAGTTGTAGGCTTACGTTACTTCAATGTATATGGTCCTAATGAAGCTCATAAAGATAAAATGGCTTCCTTAGTTCGTCAAATGTTCTACAAGAATAAAGAAACTGGCATTATCAATCTATTTGAAGGCACAGATGGCTATGAAGATGGCGGTCAAACACGAGACTTTATCTATGTTAAAGATGTAGTTAATGTAAACTTCTATTTCTGGGAACATCCTGAAATTTCTGGTACTTTCAACTGTGGTACAGGTAATGCTCATAGCTTTAACCAATTTATGCAAGCTGTTATCGACTACAACGGCAAAGGTAAAATTGAATACATTCCATTCCCAGAGGTATTAAAAGGTAAATACCAAAGCTTTACAGAGGCTGATACTACTAAATTATTGGCTGCTGGTTATGATAAAGGATTCCATAAAATGGAAGATGCTGTTAAAGAATATTGTGAACTACTCGATAATAACGAAGGGTATTTACGTTAATGCGCAAGGTATTATTTTTAGATCGTGATGGTGTTATCAACAAAGATGTTAGCTATCTATATAAAATCAGCGATTTAGAATGGGTAGATGGAGCTAAAGAAGCACTGGCTTATGCGTATAGCAAGGGCTATGATCTCATTGTAGTGACCAATCAAAGTGGTGTAGCTAGAGGTTATTATAAGGAATCTGATGTTCAGATTTTACATGATCACATGGCTCATGAACTAGATCGTAGTGGGGCACCAATTTTACATTTTTATTATTGTCCTCACCATAAAGAAGGCGCTGTACCTCTTTATGCCGTCGATTGTGAATGTAGAAAGCCGAAGCCTGGTATGATTAATCAAGCTATTAAGGATTATGATGTAGATCCTAAAGATAGCTTTCTTATCGGTGATAGTCAGCGCGACGTTGATGCAGCAGAAGCAGCTGGCGTAAAAGGATATTTATTTACAGGAACAAATCTGTTAGATTTCATTAAGACTATTATTTAGTTAAATATTACCATTACTTTGTTTTACTTTTTAACTTATGTCTGTTTTAAGGTGAGATAACGTTGCTTACGTGTGGTGTTGTATTTTGGGAGGCTATATGAAAGATTACAAGAACATACTCATCATTAAGATGAGTTCTTTAGGTGATGTGATTCATGCATT
>CAKPSA010000037.1 GCA_934183145.1 uncultured Veillonella sp. | reverse complement strand
GAGTTAACACTTGGTAACTATTTGGGGGCTTTACGTAATTTCTTAGACTATCAAGATACTGACGAATGTTATTATTGTATCGTTAACCAACATGCGATCACTGTACCGCAAGATCCAAAAGAGCTATTCCAAAATACTCGTAATTTGGCTGCGTTGTATCTAGCGGTTGGCCTCGATCCTAAAAAGGTAACATTGTTTGTACAATCCGAAGTACCTGAGCATGTTAAACTCGGTTGGGTTATGCAATCTATTAGCTATGTTGGCGAATTAGAGCGTATGACGCAGTACAAAGATAAGTCTCAAAAGCAAGGTGATTCTATTCCTACAGCATTGCTTACGTACCCACCATTGATGGCGGCAGATATCTTGTTATATGGTACAAACTATGTTCCTGTAGGTGAGGACCAAAAGCAACATCTTGAATTGACTCGTAATTTGGCAGAGCGTTTTAACCGTAGATTTGGTGAAACTTTCGTAGTACCTGATATCAAGGTAGGCGAAGGTGGTGCTCGCGTTATGAGCTTACAAGAGCCAACTAAGAAAATGAGTAAATCTGATGATAACCAAAATGCTACCATTCGCCTTTTGGATGCACCAGATTTAATCGTGAAAAAATTGAAACGCGCTCAAACCGACTCTGATAATGCAGTGCGTTACGATAAAGAAAACAAACCTGGCATTTCTAACTTGATGGGCATTTACCGTGCTATCACAAAAGACAGCTATGAAGCTATCGAAGAAATGTATGCAGGTAAAGGTTATGGCGTATTCAAATCCGATATTGCAGACCTATTAGTGGCAACTCTTGAGCCAATCCAACAACGTTATAATGAATTGATTACAAGCCCTGAACTCGATGTAATTCTCGATGAAGGTGCTGCTAAGGCTCATGCTAAAGCGAGTCAAATGTACCGTAAAGTTGAGCAAGCTATGGGCTTGTGCCGTAAATAAAATCATATAGTAGACTTTCAATTTGTGAGGTAAGCCATGACGAAACAAGAGGCAATGGAACGCTTTTCATCAGGTGCCGTACAACAGAGCTTAGAAATACATCGTGCAATACAGTGGACTGGACGCATTGTCGGTCTATTGGTGTGCGTGTTAATTGTGAAATATTTGCCGTCCGATTGGGCTGAGCGTATATTGTATTATCTGTTGTTACTTCTTATATTGTGGACCCTTCATAGATTAGGTGAAAGTCAAGCTTTTATCTGTGAAAAGGGCCTCGTGTTAAAACGTAGGCCTTTTTCTTTTATAGAATACTTTCACAGTCTCTTTCATGGGGATGAATATTTTGTCTTTGTCGATTATGAGCATATTATTGGATTTACCGAAGGGTGGCGTGAATTGCAGGCCATGAATGGTCATGGTGGGATTTATGTCATACCATTAGACCTTGCGCAGGTAGGGTATAAAGATAAAATGGCCATGATCGAAGCTATTAATAAGCATTCAAATCTTTAAAATATGGGGTTATACAAACGCTTTATCCTTATAACAGATGATATGTAAGACTGAGAAATTAAGAGAATTCAAAAATTCATCAAATTAACTATTTACAACTTTAACGAACTAAAGTATAATACAATCATCGGGTACAGACATGAGTTCTGTACAGCATAGAATAGCAAGTAGTTAAAGGTGTAATACACCGTGGAGGATAGTTATGAATTGGAAAAAAATGATGGCCGTTGGCCTTGCAGCAGTGTCTATGATGGTATTTGTAACGGGTTGTGGTAGTGATACTAAAACCGCTAGTAAAGAATTACCTAAAAAAATCGTTATCGGCTTAGATGATAGCTTCCCTCCAATGGGCTTTAAAGATGATAAAGGCGAAATCGTTGGTTTAGATATCGATATGGCTAAAGAAGCGGCTAAACGCGCTGGCATGGAAGTAGAATTCAAAGCTATCGACTGGTCCAGTAAAGAAGCTGAGTTGAAATCTAAAAAAATCGACGCTTTATGGAATGGCTTAACAGTATCTCCTGAACGTGAGAAAAATATTTTGTTCTCCAACACATACATGAAGGATAAACAATACATCGTTGTTCGTAATGATGATGACTCCATCAAATCTAAAGCTGATCTTGCAGGCAAAGTAGTAGGTGTTCAACAAGCTAGTACTGGTGAAGCTGCATTGCAAAATGATCCAAGCGGTAAAACTGTGAAAGAAACAAAATCCTATGCAGATTTTGTAAGTGCTTTCATGGATCTTGGTATTGGTCGTGTTGATGCAGTTATCGCCGATGGTGTTATCGCTCGTTACCTCATGACAAAAGAACCTGGTAAATACAAAATCGTAGACGGTACTGATTACGGTGTTGATAACTTCGCTGTTGGTTTCCGTAAAGATGACACTGCATTACGTGATAAAATCAATGGTATCTTAGCGGACATGAAAAAAGATGGTACTGCTGATAAAATCGTTGAAAAATGGTTAGGTTCTAGCGCAGACCTAGATAAGAGCGATGCTAAATAGTACAATTCGTGATATACTAATAGTACTATGGTCAGTATGTACAACAGATAATTAAAGAACGAAATGTACACTAGAGAAGAGGCCAGATGCCTCTTCTCTAGTCGTGTTTTGAAGGAGTATTCCATGTTAGATTATTTATTGCAGATTATCCCAACCATTGCTGATGGTTTAAAGGTAACCGTATCGCTCTTCTGTATTGTATGGATTTTATCCATCCCTGGTGGTATCTTACTTGCTTTGGTACGTCTATCTAAATTTACAGTGCTCGACAAAATTGTTGAAGCCTTCGTATATTTGATGCGCGGCACACCATTAATGTTACAAATTTTATTCGTATATTATGCATTGCCTATCATTACAGATGGTGCAGTCCAAATGGATGATGCTACAGCCGCAGTACTTACATTCGTGTTGAACTACGCAGCGTATTTATGTGAAATTTTCCGCGGTGGTATTCAATCCATTTCTCGTGGTCAATACGAAGGGGCAAAGGTTCTTGGTTTTACCTATGCACAAACAATGCGTAAAATCATCTTGCCACAAATGTTTAAACGCGTATTGCCTCCGCTTGCGAACGAGACAATTAACTTGTTGAAAGATACTTCTCTCGTATACGTATTGGCTATGAATGATATCTTGCGCATTACAAAATCTATCGTACAACGTGACTTTGATATCTCTGCCTTCTTAGTGGCAGCTTTATTCTACTTGATCTTTACCTTTATTTTGACAAATATCTTCAACTACTTAGAAAGACGATTTGCTGTATACGAAGATTAATCTGTCCTGTAGTTGCTTGTCATATTGATACATCTAATTATTGTCTATATGGATGACTACAATCCAATACTTAGAATGATTAGAGTTAAAGATGTGATGATTTAAGAGGTACTTATGACATTTGTAAATATGGAGCGTATTGAAAAACGCTTTAACAATCAAACTGTATTGCGCGATGTATCGCTCAAAATGAATAGAGGGGAAATCGTTTCTATTATCGGCCCATCTGGCTCTGGTAAATCTACATTCCTGCGCTGTTTAGGTCAATTGGAGACCATTGATGGTGGCTCTATTACTGTAGATGGTACGGTTCTTGCTAGTACAGATACTAATGGTAATGTAAACTATGCTAGCCAAGAAACACAACATGATTTGCTATTACGCATGGGTATGGTTTTCCAATCTTTCAATTTATTCCCTCATATGACGGTTCTTCATAACATTATGATCGCACCGCGCATGGTAAAAGGTATGAAAGATGATGAAATTTTACCGATTGCAGAGCGATTACTTAATAAAGTTGGCCTATGGGAAAAGCGCGATATGTATCCATCCCGGTTATCTGGCGGTCAACAACAACGTGTAGCCATCGCTCGTGCATTGGCGATGAATCCAGAAATCATGCTCTTCGATGAACCAACATCCGCTCTTGACCCAGAATTAACTGGTGAGGTTCTTAAGACTATTAAACAGTTGGCTGATGATCATATGACGATGATTATCGTAACCCATGAAATGAATTTTGCTCGTGAAGTATCTGACCGTGTCATCTTTATGGCCGATGGTGTCATCCAAGAGGAAGGTACACCAGAGCAAATTTTCAATAATCCACAGAACGATAGAACGAAAGCGTTCTTGGAGAATATGTTATAGGAGGTCTTATGAAGTTACGTTTTATTGCTGCAACATTGGCTGTAATGGCTATGAGCACGACCTCTATTATGGCAGAAGGCTTACAAGGTACACCTGAAACTCCGCTAGCTATTGTAGATTCCCAAAAGGATTCTGCATCTATTTTGCCAGAACAGTATAAATCGTATGCGACTACGATGAATACAGTAGTTAAAGACTATAAAAATGGCTATACCTTTACGATCCCATGGCGTGTAGCTGATGGGGTTAAGCTAGATATGGATGTACGTAGTGAAAGCGAGCATATTCAAGGCTATTCTTTCAACTTAGCAGGTCCAACGCAAGATGATTCCTATACTGTGTCTTTCACAAAACGCAATAATACACCGCAAGACGGGGTATCTCAAAAAGAATGGAATACGACTTGGTATGGTGTACCAATCAAGGGTATGTCTGATGAAGAGTACTTGAGCATCTGGCGTCAGCATAGTAATGTCTTTGAAAATAATGATATCGTTGGTGGCTTCTTTACTAAGAAAGGGGCTACATCAGCACGTTGGGATAAGACGACACCAAAATCGTATGCTGAAATGACATCTACAGAGCCTGTTCAATCTGTATTTGAAGCGGAATTTATTATGGATAAGGACCCAACGCATCGCTATAATTTGGTGAGTACCTATGCGCCAATTCAAGGGGAATTTATGGAACAAGGCTTGATGGAACATACAATTCCATCCTTTGAACTATTAAACAAATCCAGTTCTAGCACAATCAAAGGTGTTAAGCAGTTTATTTCTGGCACAAGTGATATTAGCGTAGCTGAAGGTATTAAATTTGCATATCCAAAAGGTTTTACCCGTCTAAATGAAAAAGGTAAAATTGCTTTTGCTAAGCATAATGTACGCCTAGATGTTGAATCCTTTACAATCCCTGTACAAGCGGTTAGCACTGGTATGCCTACAATGATGGGCAAACAAATGCTAGGTGATTATTACCTCAAACAATTAGTTGAGGTGAATAAGGCAACGATCACTCGTTATGAAACACATATTATCGATGGTAATGTTATGTTCTACTTGGCAGGTCATATGAAGAACCCTAATACGGCTGATACATCTGCAGCTGCACCAGTATCTTTCGCCGCTACTATTATCTTAGGTAATGAAGGCAATGTAGCCGTGGCTCGTATGATTGGCCCAGCAGGTACTAGCCTTAGCACACCGGAGCTTATCGATGTGCTAGATGGGTTCAAATTGACTACTACGTTAAACACTAACCAGTCATCACAAGTTTTATAATATACACATAATATTCTTTTATTTGTATAAATCTGTATGATTTGTGCTATAATAAAAGAAATCCTCTAGAAAAAGAGGAGTTTTCCTTGATAGTCTAGAATATAATAATATAGGCTAAACGATCTTTGATCATATCCCCTTTGAGGGATTAGAAATAGGAGGGGTTATTATGGTTACCTACAAAACTATTGTCGTACCTACTGATGGTTCTGAAAATGCTAAACGTGCGTTGGAACATGCTCTCGCTGTAGCGGACCGCAACCATGCTGAATTGATTGTTGTTCACGTTGCAAACATCGTGTCTGCTATTTCCAATTTCGATCAAACACCAATTTCCGGTGGTTACGTATCTGAACAAATTGCAGAAGATATGGAAGAAACTGGTAAAGAAATTCTTAACGATGTAGTGAAAGAAATTCCTACAGGCGTAAAAGTTAAAAGCGTATTCGAAGTTGGTTCCCCTGGTCCTGCATTGTTAGCAGTAGCTAAAAAATACAATGCTGACCTTATCGTCATGGGTAGCCGTGGCCTTGGTCCATTGAAAGGCTTATTCATGGGTAGCGTAAGTAGCTATGTAACTAGTCACTCCACTTGCCCTGTATTAATCATTAAATAATTCATATCCTGTACAGATATGATATAAGAAGAGACTTTGTTGTAACAAAGTCTCTTTTTTACATCGTAAAAATGATATAATATTTATATGTATGCCTTTCAGGTTTACAAATACATAAGAATGAACTTAAGTTTTATGAGAACTATATTATAAAATAGCATTAGATGATTATATGGGGGACTATATGAGCGACAAACAAGAAGCATTGCTAAAGCTAGCAGAACTGTTTAAAATCTTGGGTGACCCTACACGCCTAAAAATAGTAGAATTATTATTAGAAAATGAAATGTGTGTAAATCACATTGCTGAAACAATGGGAATGGGACAATCTGCTATTTCTCACCAATTGCGTGTACTGCGTCAAGCGCGTCTTGTAACCTATCGCAAGGAAGGGAAAACTGCATACTACTCTCTGAACGATGATCATGTGGAAGGTCTCGTAAGAATGGGTATGGAACACGTATCTCATCAATAATATAATATTGTCTTAATGAACACCTTTCACCCATTATGGATGAGAGGTGTTTTTAGTTGCCGTGAATATGAGGTTGGAGATGTATATAAAGTGAAATTGTTAATGAAAAATACTGGAATAATTGTGGTATTTCTTGCTACAGTATTTCTGTCAACAAAATCAATATGGGCAAAATTAATTTATTTAGATTCATTAAGTCCACTGAGTGTTCTAGCGTGTAGAGCGGTTTTATCATTACCTTTTTTTATCCTGCCAATGTTTCGTTTTGATTGGCAGTGTGTGAATAAAAAACAGGTTTTAAAATACTCTTTTGTGGGAGCAGTTTTTTATTTGATTTCATCTATGACAGATTTTATAGGGTTATTATATATATCTGCCTCATTAGAACGTGCTGTATTATTTACATTTCCAATTTATGTTTTTCTTTTATCCTCAGATTTGTCACGGATTACAATTTCAAAGGTAGTTTTAATTATATCTACGGTGTTAGGCTTGGCGATTATGTTTAATCCTACTGTTGATAATCATTTAACTAACACTTTAATAGGCGTATTATTAGTTTTAGTTTCTGCTGTTTTTTGGGCTTTATTCATGATTTATAGTAAGAGAGTTGTTGTAAATATTAGTCCCACTATTTTTACTAGTACATATATGTGTATAACTACGGTAGTTTTGCTTTTAGGAATTATGTTAACTAGTGATAGTTTTTTAGATCTTGCTACAATTCAACCGCATACTATACTTTATTTAGTTTTTCTAGCTGTTTTTTGCTCTATAATTCCATCGTATTTAATGTCATTTGGGCTAAAAAAAATTAGTGCAGCTCTTGCTTCAATTATTAGTGCGATGGGGCCAATAGTTACTTTAGGTTTAGATGTAGTAATTCTTAAGCATCAATTAGGGGTAAATGAAATTATAGGTGCTATAATAGTTACAATTTGTGTAACCTGTTTAACAAGATTAAATGCGAAGACATAAAAAAATCACTCATAGTTGATGACTATGAGTGATTTTTTTATCTATGTTTTTTATATTTTTAATATAATGGGAAGAGGTAATAGGCTATAGTAATGAATAGTGGCATGGTTACTGCTGATAGTATGGTTGTACCCATTACAATTTGTGTAGCGTACTCTGGATTGTTTTTCATTTCAATGGCAATGAGAGACATATTGATGGCTGTTGGCACGCTATAGGTGATGATAATCGTTTGTGCTGCTATTGGGTGCATAGGACCATAGAACTTGATGAATAGGATAGTTATAGCAGCGGCTATAAGTGGACTTACAACAAGACGCAAGGTTGAAGCCAGCATAACATCAAGCTTAAAGAAGTTTAACGGCGTCCTATTAATCTGTACGCCTAAAGCGATCATAGCAACCCCAACAAAGGCATTAGCAAAGATATTAAGAGGAGCAAAGAAGAAGAGACCATGTAAATCAAAAGGCAGTAACTGACAGATTAGAGCCATTGGGATGGCATACACCATTGGCATGTGGAACACAACTTTGAGTGCATCTCGTGGGCTTAACCTGCCTGCACCAGCTTGGTAGAACCCATACGTATTACTGCTGATGGTTTGAATAATCATGATGGATACGACACTTACAAGACCTAGGTTTGCATAGGGCGTGGCTCCATCAATAACGTAAGGGACGTTTGTAAATACAAATATAGCAAGGGCGACGCCCATATTACCTACGTTGTTAAACATAACGCAGTTTTTTAAGGTCGCTATCTTGGCTACGTCATACCCCCGTATTTTACCTACTATATCCGAAAGTATAGAGTTTAATATGAGCACACATAATGCAACAAATACAATTTCTAAGGTGCCTGCATTAAGTTTTGCTTCATACATAGCTCTGAATATAAAGGTAGGTAGCAATATATAGAAGTTCAGCTTACTCAGCGTATACAGATCTAGTTTGAATTTTCTATCTAATATAAATCCAACCCCTATTAGTATTAAAATAGGTATCATGGAATTCATAAAGATATGGCCTATTAATACGAATATATTCATCGTCTCACCTAGAGTTTCTCATTAATATATAGCATAGTTAATCATAATATTATGATACCATAGTATGTATTATTTGGGGCTTAAAAGTTTTATCCATTATGATTTCTTATGGTATTTATCAGAAATATATATACAAAATGTGAGTTATTACATACATCTTAGTGAACAAACTTATAGTATAATGTGAATATATCGTATATTTTAGTTTGTTCTTTGAACGTGTCTCTACGGTGAGTAACTATAGCTTTCACAGTGTGGAGTCCAAAGGGATGCACAGGAGGAATTATGAAACGAATTCTATTAGTATTAATGAGCGTTTTCATGCTAGCCCTATTGGTGGGCTGTGGTAGTGACACAAACAAAGTAGCAGATTCTGCTAAACCGAGCACATCTGAAAAGATTACTGTACAAGCGGCAGCGAGCTTGAAAGGTGCCCTTACTGAATTGGCAGAGTCCTACAAAAAGAGTCATAACTTAGCAGATGATCAAATTGCTATTAACTTTGCTGGTTCTGGTACATTGCGCCAACAAATTGAACAAGGTGCACCAGCAAGCTTATTTATCTCTGCTGACGAAAAGAATATGAAAATGTTGCAAGACAAAGACCTTGTAACAGATGTTAAACCATTTGTAACGAATGAATTAGTTCTCGTAGTTCCAAAAGGGCAACCTAAAATTGAATTAAATCAAATTGCTTCTGTTAAACGTATCGTTTTAGGTAATCCTGAAACAGTACCAGCTGGTAATTATGGTAAACAAGTATTAACAAAATTAGGTGTTTGGGAACAAGTTGAACCAAATGTAGTATATGCCAAAGACGTAAAAGCTGTAACAGCATCCATTAGCCAAAGTGCTGGTGATGCGGGCTTTATCTATAAAACAGATGCTATTGCGGCAGGTGATGCAGTTCAAATTTCTGCTGTAACATCGGCGGATTCCCATGATCCAGTTATTTATCCAATCGGTATCATTAAAAAATACGACAACGCATTAGCAAAAGACTTTTACCAATATGTAATGAGCCCAGAAGGCCAAAAAGTATTAGAAAAATACGGTTTCTCTCCTGCTAAATAAGAGTTAAACGCTAGCTTTTAGGGCTAGCGTTTTCTTATGATACAATATAGATATTATTATGAATATGTTAGACATACATTTTCACATGCTATATGATGCAAATAAGTAAATCGTTTTAAAACTAGATGTATTTTTATTATTACTGATTTTAGTCTTATTGATAGAAAGGGGGCGTAGCATGAGTCCATTTTGGTTATCCTTATGGGTGGCGAGCATTGCTCTATTTATTGTAATTATTACTGGCTTAGGCGCTTGTTATTGGATGAATCGCTGTAAGTGGGGCGGTATGGCTATTTTAGATGCCCTAATTACATTGCCCCTTGTATTGCCACCAGTAGTTGTGGGCTTTGCTCTTCTCATGGTATTTACTCCAGGTTATGCTTTTGGCGCGTGGCTCGAAGCTCATGGCATGAGTGTAGTCTTTGCCGCTTCTGGTGCAGTCGTTGCATCCTCTGTCATTGCATTCCCCCTATTTTATCAAACGGTGCGCTCTGCGTTGCAGTCAGTTGATCATAATATGGAGGACGTAGCGCGTACATTGGGTGCTTCAGAATTGCGTATATTCTTTACCATATCTGTGCCTCTTGCATGGAAAGGTATTTTAACAGGTAGCATCTTGGCGTTCTGCCGCGCCATGGGGGAATTTGGTGCTACCATCTTAATCGCTGGTAATATTCCGAAGGTAACCCGTACTATGCCGTTAGCTATTTACTCTTACGTAGAGGCAGGGCAGTACATGGATGCTTTTGAGCTTGTTGTTTATATTTGTGTCCTTACATTGGCATTGTTGAGCGGTATTCACCTCATTACAAAGGGGTCCTTGTTCCGTCATACAGATAATAACTAGGAGGTTCTATGATTACATTTTCTTTTACTGTAGCTAGACCTTCTGTGACTGTGAAAGCTGATGGGGCACTGTCTTCCGGCATTACTGTGCTGACTGGTCAATCTGGCAGTGGTAAAAGTACCTTTATCAAATGTATTGCAGGTCTTGTAAAACCCACAACTGGCACTATTCAATACGATGAAACGACGTGGGTTGATCGAGACAAAAAGATATGGGTGCCCGCTCAAAAACGGCAAGTAGGCTATATGCCGCAAGGCAATATTGTATTTCCTCACTTGTCGGTAGAACATAATATTACCTATAGTAAACGTGGTACACCTGATATGTGCGACAGTTTATTAAAGCGCCTAGGCCTTGAAAAATATCGTAATACCAAGGCTGGTAGCTTATCTGGTGGTGAGCAACAGCGGGTTGCACTAGGTCGTGCGCTCTACTCAAAACCGACTATTCTGCTCCTTGATGAGCCTTTATCTGCACTCGATTGGAACTTACGAAAACAAGTGCGTGAAGACCTCGTTTCCATCATTCG
>CAKPSA010000036.1 GCA_934183145.1 uncultured Veillonella sp. | reverse complement strand
GTCAAATGAAAATGATAAAAAATTGTATATTATTTTGCATACTATTTTTTCCTTTTTATCATACAAAGCCTAGGTTTATAAGCATTTTGATATTATTTTTCATTTAATTTATTGAATATGATACTCAACAAATGAGAATATAGTAATTATCATTTTTATCAAATCCTAAGTATACCACTAGGAATTTAATTATCAATATTTATTATCATAAAAACTATTTTTTTATTACAACAGATTTAACGCTTATCTATATTTTAATCTAACATATAAACTTCACTCTAAAAAAGGCCGAATCATACGATTCGACCTCATTTATATTTATAAAGTAAAGTAATATCTTTACTATTATTCACTATATAACAATAATACTATTTTTTTCTTATAGCACTTAGAAAGATGTTAAGAATGTTAGTGTACCTAAAATAACGCCTGCAAGGTTTGGTACGATTAAAATATAATCACGTTTAGGTGATTTTGTCCAACCATATAATACCCAGATCAAACAGGATACTGCTGCAAATAATGGTTGCCATGGTTGACTAGGTTGACCATGAAGATTAGCAATTATTTGTGGGATATAGGCTAAAAATACAAATACACCAATAAATGCACCAATAGAACCAACTAACATGTTAAATCTTTCTTTTGTCATAGATGACCTCCTTATTCAACATTACATTATTATATTTTACACAATATACTATATCATATTTTTTTCGATGTAGTCAATTGTCTAAAATTAATCATGCAAATTAGTTTAATTCATATTGCTTTTGATTACACTTATATGTAATCTATATTAAAATCATATAGGCTAAAATCATAAAAAACGAGGCCGAATCTTACGATTCGACCTCGTATGTGCTTGTATAGTAGAGTAACCTATCCCCTATTACTTACCAGGGAAGAATGGCCATACCATTGGGATAATAATTAAGCTTACTACGAAGCAAACTAAGATCAATGGAACGCCAGCTTTTACATAGTCTGTAAATTTGTATTGGCCAGGACCAAGTACTAATGTATTTGGAGGTGTACCTACAGGTGTACCGAATGCACAAGATGCAGCAACGCCGATAGCCATCAATACAGCATGAGGGTCAGCGCCCATACCTTGAGCAATAGAGATACCAATAGGAGCCAACAATGCACAAGATGCAGTGTTAGACATGAACTGTGTCATAATACAAGATAATGCAAATAGTACTGCTGTTGCAAAGTAAGGGCTAGGGTCAGAACCCATAACGCTGATAACTGCATTAGCAATCATTTTACCTGCACCAGATTGGTCAAGTGCAGTGGCTACTGGCATCATACCTGCGAATAAGAAGATTGTTACCCAGTCAATAGATGTGTAAGCTTGTTTTTCGTTCAAGCAACCAGTTAATACGCAAAGCATTGCGCCAATAACTGCAACCATGCTCAATGGTAAGTTAATACCAAAATGTGTTTTTAGAGGATCCCCTAAAATCATTGCAATGATTACACCTAAAAGAATAAGACCAGAGTATAGTTGTTTCTTAGGATCATTGGAAATATCTTCTGCAGCTACTTCTTGTTCAACTTCGCCAGCATCTTGAATTTCATGTTTAGGTAATAGATGTTTACCGATAAGCATCATGAATACGATGGTAGCAACAGTCAAAGGAATACCGATCCAAGCAAATTCGAAGAAACCAAATGGTTGTTCACCAAATTTAGTTAATGTACCACTTACAATGATATTAGGTGGTGTACCAACCATTGTAATGATACCACCGATACCTGCAGCAAATGCTAAAGGCATCAATTGGCGAGATGCAGGAATCTTAGCAACAGCACAGATACCAACAACTACAGGAAGTAAAGCAGCTGTAGTACCAGTGTTAGATAAGAATGCGGACATAGTTGCTGTAACAACCATGATTGCTAGCATTAAGCCATTTTCGCTAGTACCAGCATGTGATACTACTGTTTCCCCAATTTTTTGAGCCAAACCAGTGTAGAACAATGCTGCACCAACAACGAACATGCCAGCAAACAACACAACTGTACTATCAGATAAACCAGAGAATACAACCTTAGGAGTAATAATACCCATAAGGCCAAGTGTAATAGCACCGCCTAAAGAAGTAATAGCTAAAGGAATAATTTCCGTAACAAATAAAACAGCCATGACTGCAAGGACGATTAAGGTTTGTTCTGCAGTACCCATACATCATCATCTCCCTTCAGAGAAATGCACTGATATAGTTATAAGAGGTATAAAATATAACCGACGATACCAATGGCAACAGCCATTAAAAAAGTAATCCCATAGCCCTCTCTTGTTTTAGGATATCCAAATAATAAGGTTTCACCTAAAAATCCTCGACGATTAAACCAAGAATATTTAGTTCTTTGTTGAAACCACTTAGCTTTACCTTTGTTACCGATAATCAGCGCTGTAATAAAAAAAACAATAAATGCCCAAATAAAACAAATCAGTATTTTTAACTCTATAGATAACAAGTGATCACCTCTACTATATTTAAAGCACTAGAAGGTTATTTTGTGAAATTGTCTCATCACCTAATGACCGATCCGAAAAGCATTTATTGCAAATATTCCCTTTTTATGCATGAATACATAAGAAATAAGGGCTTTTTTATCCACCAATAGGTGTACCTATTTAGGTACACCTTGGTGAATAATTATTAAATTACTAGTGGTTAGACAACATAGCAAGCATTGTACCTGCTGCTACTGCTGTACCGATAACGCCAGCTACGTTTGGACCCATAGCATGCATGAGCAAGAAGTTAGCTGGGTTAGCTTTCGCACCTACAACTTGAGATACGCGAGCCGCCATTGGAACCGCAGATACACCTGCAGAACCAATAAGTGGATTTGTTTTACCACCATCTACCAAGCTCATCAATTTACCGAACAATACGCCACCAGCAGTACCGCCGATAAATGCAACTAAGCCTAAGCAAATGATTAGAATAGTTTGTACGCTTAAGAAGTGTTCCGCACTCATTGTTAAACCAGTACCAGTTGCCAAGAAGATTGTAACAGTATTGATCAACGCATTTTGAGATGTATCAGACAAACGTTCAGTTACGCCAGATTCACGGAACAAGTTACCTAACATCAACATACCTAATAGGGATGTAATGGAAGGAAGCAATAAGGAAATGAAGATCGTTGCAACAATTGGGAACACGATTTTTTCAAAACGTGTAACTTCACGCAATTGTTCCATAACAATTTCGCGTTCTTTTTGCGTAGTGAATAATTTCATTACAGGTGGTTGAATCAACGGTACCAAAGACATATAGGAATATGCGGCAACCGCGATAGCACCTAATAAATGAGGAGCTAGCTTAGTAGCTAAGTAAATGGATGTAGGGCCGTCAGCACCACCGATAATACCGATAGCAGCTGCTTCTTGAGCTGTAAAGCCAAGCATCATTGCACCACCTAATGCAACGAATACCCCAATTTGAGCGGCAGCACCTAAAAGCAAAGTTTTAGGGTTAGCAATGAGTGGACCAAAGTCAGTCATTGCACCTACACCAAGAAAGATTAAAGGTGGGAAGATTTCTTGAGAGATACCTGCGCTAATAAGAGCCATAACACCTTCTTCGAAGCCATTACGAGGAATATTAGCAAGTACACAACCAAACGCAATCGGACCCAACAATAATGGTTCAAACTCTTTAGCAAATGCCAAATACAATAGGATCAAACCTACAAGAATCATAATAGCATTGCCTGTTGTAAATGCGAGGAACCCGCTATCAGTTATAACGGATTGAATCGCAACAGCAAAAGCCTCCATATGCGTTCCCCTTTCACAAATATAAAATTGTTATATGACGCGGCTAAGCCGCGCCACACACAACTTGGTATTAACCAAGAACAACCATGTCGTCGCCAGTGGATACAGTTTGGTTAGCAGCTACGCGAACTTCTGCAACTACAGCATCATGAGGAGCTGCGATTTCGTTTTGCATTTTCATAGCTTCAAGAATCAACAAAGTTTCGCCTTTTTTAACTGCTTGGCCAGCGGATACTGCTACAGATAAGATTTTACCAGGCATTGGAGCTTTTACAGTTTCAGCACCTGCTGGAACTGGAGCTGCTGCTGCAGCTGGAGCTGGTGCTGGTGCAGGAGCTGCTTTAGGAGCTGCAGCTGGAGCTGCTTTAGGAGCCGCTGCAGGAGCTGCTGCTTTTACTTCATTAACTTCTACATCATATGCTGTACCATTTACTGTAACGTTGAATTTTTTCATCTTAAATTCCTCCAAAATGTGTAGTTCCTACACAATACTTATAAATTTCATTACACATATAAATTGGATAATCGTATCGATTATCTAAAATAAGCCAATAATCTTATCGATTACCGCGCAAACGTCCTTCCATTTTCCAATTATAGCTTACGATTGGACGGATATGCGCGATTTGATCAGCGGAATAACCCATTGCCGCTAATGCACCAACGATTACTGCTACTACATCTTGAGATGGAGCTTTACCGTTAGTTTTTGTAGCATTGCTCATTACAAATGCCTCCTAAAATTTTATTAACCTCTACCGCTTAAACGACCTTCCAAACGCCATTTAGCGCTGGTTGCTGTAGGTCGAATAGATGCAATTTGTTCAGATGAATACCCCATCGCCACAATGGCACCTACGATAGCTGCTACTACTTCATCCTCATTTTGAGCAGATGCACTTGGTGTAGCCACTGGAGTAGCTGCTGGAGCTGCAACAGGTGCACTTGCCGGTACTTCTTTTTTCTTCTTAGTTGGGTCAATCAAATGAACGATAGTCATTAAAATGCCTAAAAGAATCAACACAACAAATACAACTGTCATATTAATGGCCATGATTAACCAAGGATTGGTAGTAACTGCTTGTCCTTCCATAATCATTCCCCTTTCTAAAAAAGTAGTAAAGAAAGGTATCTCCCAAATTCGATGATCTTGTTATCGAATCGAATTATAATGGAATATTACCATGTTTCTTTGGAGCACGGTTTTCGCGTTTGCTTGCAAGCATTGCCAAAGCGTTGATAACTGCTGGACGAGTTTGTTTTGGTTCGATTACAACGTCTACGAAGCCACGTTCTGCAGCTTTGTATGGAGTTGCAAATTCTTCTACGTATTTTGCTGTTTTAGCATCTTTATCTTCATCTTTTTTGAAGATGATGTTAGCTGCACCAGCAGGACCCATTACAGCGATTTCGGATGTAGGCCAAGCGTATACTTGGTCAGCGCCCAAATCTTGGGAACACATAGCGAGGTAAGAACCGCCGTATGCTTTACGAGTGATAACAGTAATTTTTGGTACTGTTGCTTCAGAGTAAGCATACAACATTTTAGCACCATGACGAATGATACCGCCCCATTCTTGATTTGTGCCAGGCAAGAAACCAGGAACGTCAACGAAGTTAACGATTGGAATATTGAAAGCATCACAGAAACGGATGAAACGAGAAGATTTGTCGGATGCATTGATGTCCAAGCAACCAGCCATTACTTTTGGTTGGTTAGCAATGATACCAACGGATTGACCGTCAAAACGTGCGAAACAAGTAATAATGTTTGTAGCATAGAATGGTTGTACTTCATAGTATTCGCCATTATCTACAGTAGCTGCGATAACATCTTTCATGTCGTATGGCATGTTACTGTTATCTGGCAACAAGCTGTTCAAGCCTTCGTCTTCACGAGTTGGATCATCACCAGTATCTACTAATGGAGCGTCTTCCATGTTATTGGATGGCAAGAAGCCTAATAAGTAGCGAATTTGAGCGATGCAATCATCTTCGTCTTCAGCTGCAAAGTGAGCAACACCAGATACGGAGTTGTGAGCCATTGCACCACCAAGGTCTTCAGCTGTTACTTCTTCACCAGTTACAGATTTGATAACTGCAGGGCCAGTGATGAACATTTGAGATGTATGTTTAACCATGTAGATGAAGTCAGTCAATGCTGGAGAATATACAGCACCGCCTGCACATGGACCCATGATTACGGAAATTTGTGGAATAACGCCAGATGCATTTGTATTTTCAAAGAAAATTTTACCGTAACCAGCAAGAGCATCTACAGCTTCTTGAATACGAGCACCGCCGGAATCATTGATACCAATGATAGGAGCACCCATTTTCATTGCTAAACGTTGTACTTTAACGATTTTAGCTGCATGCATTTCACCAAGGGAACCACCTTCTACAGTGAAATCTTGTGCGAATGCATATACTAAACGACCGTCAATAGTACCATAACCAGTTACTACACCTTCGCCTGGTAATTCTTTCTTTTCTTGACCGAAGTTAACACAACGATGTTTAACGAATTGATCAAGTTCAACGAAAGAGTTATCATCGAACAATTTAGCCAAACGTTCACGAGCAGTCATTTTGCCTTGAGCATGTTGTTTCTCAACGCGTTTTTCACCGCCACCAGCTTTAACTTTAGCTAGTTTTTCGTGCAATAACTCGATTTTTTCTTGCACTGTTGCCATTATAGCACCTCCAAATAAAACTTGTTACAGTATCATTTTATTTCATTAATAATTAAAGTTCAAGCATGCATACATATTTAACATATAACTAGTGATTATATGAATATGTATATCTATTACTCATACATAATGATGTGAATTGGATACTGTATTATTTCATACGTTGACATAATTCAAGCAATACGCCGCCTGTTGCTTTTGGATGTAAGAAAGCAATGGAGGAACCGCCTGCACCGTAACGAGGTTTTTCGTCAATCATACGAACGCCTTTAGCCATCAAATCAGCAATAGCATTTTCAATATTATCAACGCGCAATGCAACGTGTTGGATACCATCACGGCCGCCATTTTTTTCAATGAATTTACCAATAGGGCCATCTGGAGTTGTAGTTTCTAAGAATTCAAGTTCAGCATCGCCACATGGGAAGAAGGATACTTTTACTTTTTGTTCTTCAACCACTTCATCTTCAGGAAGATGTTCAATACCCAATGCATTTTTATAGAATTCTTTAGTTGCTGCTAAATCATTAACACCAATACCGATGTGATCCACTTGTAATACTTTAAAAGCCATTTCGATTATCTCCTTTATAAGGCTAAATCTCTAATGCTATGTAGTCGCCGTCTACTTTAGCACGCTTGTCATTACGCCGTTAACAACTGTATATGGATCGCTTTCGCGTTCATTAACAGCTGCCACTTGGCTATTAAATTCGTCGCTTGTAACAATTTTATCAGCTACATAACGACCAATTTGTTCATTAATCATTGCGATGATTTCATCACGAGTACGTTCTGCCCGACGAGATTCCAATTCACCAGAATCTTCAAGATACTCAAAATGTTCATCTAAAGCGTCGATGAGTTCATCTACGCCTTGGTCTTTACTAGCAATTGTGCGCTTAATTGGTGGGCGCCATTTTACTTCACGAGAATCTAAGTCGAGCATCATTTCAATTTCTACATTCAAACGATCACAACCATCTCGGTCAGCTTTATTGATAGCAAATACATCGCCAATTTCAAGAATACCTGCCTTGATAGCTTGAATATCATCACCAAGACCAGGAACAAGTACAACCAATGTAGTATCTGCATTTTTTACGATATCTACTTCAGATTGACCTACACCTACTGTTTCGATGATTACTAAATCCATGCCAAAGGCATCCATGAGTTTTACAACGTCTGCAGTCTTTTTGGACAAACCACCAAGACTACCACGCGTGCCCATGCTTCGAATAAATACATTTTCATTTAATGTCAAATCATTCATTCGAATACGGTCCCCCAAGATAGCACCACCAGAGAATGGGCTAGTTGGGTCGATGGCAACGATGCCGATTTTCTTACCTTGATCTAAATAATGTTTAACAACCTTATCTGTCAACGTACTTTTACCAGCACCAGGGGCCCCTGTAATACCGAGAATACGTGCATTCCCTGTTTTAGGGTAAATAGCCTTCATAATATCAATGGCATTTTCATACTCGTTTTCTACAGCTGTAATGGACCGTGCTAAGGCTAGTCGAGAACCTTCGAAAAGTTCTTTAACTAAATCCACTCGCCTCACCACCTATCTTAAAATATGGGAATAGAGGGGAGCCAACTGTTCAGTTGTGCTCCTCTCTTGCCCAATTAATTATTTAACGTTTTCGTTGATGAATTTAACGATATCGCCAGTTGGTGTACCAGGAGTGAATACTGCTGCTACGCCAGCTGCTTTCAAACCAGGGATATCAGCGTCAGGAATAACGCCACCACCGATTACAAGTACATCGCCCATGCCTTTTTCTTTCAAAAGTTCAACAATTTTAGGGAACAATGTGTTATGAGCACCGGAAAGAAGGGATAATGCAACTACATTAACGTCTTCAGAAAGAGCTGCTTCAACGATTTGTTCTGGAGTTTGACGAAGACCTGTGTAGATTACTTCGAAACCAGCATCGCGAAGTGCGCGTGCTACTACTTTTGCACCACGGTCATGACCATCAAGACCTGGTTTTGCTACGATTACTCTAATACGTTTTTCTGCCATGATTAATTACCTCCGAAATTAGCCGATATTATAATGTGGAATGAGCTTCGTATTCACCGAATACTTCGCGCAATACATTACAAATTTCACCCAAAGTAGCATATGTTTTAACTGCTGCAAGAATTAATGGCATCAAGTTAACAGTTTCGTCAGCTGCGCCAGCTTTCAAATCAGCTAAGGCTTTATCAACTGCGGCTTGATCGCGGTTAGCACGAACTGCTTGAGTTTTCTTAGATTGGTTAACACCTACGGAAGCGTCTACGCGAAGCAAGTCTTTTGGAGCTTCTTCTTCAACTTGGAATTTGTTTACGCCAACGATTGTGCGCAAGCCAGATTCAACTTCCATTTGCCATTTGTAAGCGGATTCTTGAATTTCTTTTTGGATGTAGCCTTTTTCGATTGCTACTACAGCGCCGCCCATTTCATCAATTTTCTTGATGTATGCCATAGCTTCGTCATAGATAGCGTTAGTCATAGCTTCTACATAGTAGGAACCGCCCAATGGGTCAACTACGTCAGCCAAACCAGATTCGTAAGCCACGATTTGTTGTGTACGAAGAGCTACTTGTACAGATGCTTCTGTAGGAAGAGCCAAAGCTTCGTCACGGGAGTTTGTATGTAAGGATTGAGTACCGCCCATTACAGCAGCTGCAGTTTGAAGAGCAACACGAACGATGTTGTTATCAACTTGTTGTGCAGTCAACATGGAACCAGCTGTTTGAGTATGTACACGAAGCATCATGGATTTTGGTTTTTTAGCACCAAAACGTTCTTTCATGATTGTTGCCCATAGACGGCGGGATGCACGGAATTTAGCAACTTCTTCAAGTACGTTGTTATGAGCATTCCAGAAGAAGGAAAGACGACCAGCAAATGTATCAACATCAAGACCAGCTTTCAAAGCTGCTTCTACGTATGCGATACCATCAGCAATTGTGAATGCGATTTCTTGAGCTGCTGTGGAACCTGCTTCACGGATATGGTAACCGGAGATGGAGATTGTGTTCCATTTTGGAACGTTTTGAGAACAATATTCGAAGATATTAGTGATCAAACGCATGGATGGTTTTGGTGGGAAAATGTAAGTACCACGAGCTGCGTATTCTTTCAAAATATCATTTTGAATTGTACCTTTCAATTCTGTGGAAGGTACGCCTTGTTTTTCAGCTACTGCGATGTACATTGCCAACAAAACGGATGCTGGAGCGTTGATTGTCATGGATGTGGATACTTTACCAAGATCGATGCCGTCGAACAAGATTTCCATATCTGCCAAGGAGTCAATCGCTACACCTACTTTACCAACTTCGCCTTCTGCAACTGCATCGTCGGAGTCATAACCGATTTGTGTAGGTAAGTCGAATGCACAGGAAAGACCAGTTGCACCAGACTCGATTAGGTAGCGGTAACGTTTGTTAGATTCTTCTGCTGTAGCGAAGCCTGCATACATACGCATTGTCCAGAAACGACCACGGTACATAGTAGGTTGTACGCCACGAGTGTAAGGGAATTCGCCAGGCATACCCAAATCACGTTCATAGTCAAAACCTTCGATATCAACTGGTGTGTATACACGGTTGTATTTTAAATTTTGACGTTCTGGAGTTTTTGCACTTTTTTCGTCACAAAGTTTGTTATACTCAGCAATTTGGGCTTTTAAGTTTTCGTAAGCCATGTTTTCATCATCCTCCTAAAAAAACAGGTTATTTTTTCATGCTTCCAGTTTCTGTGAAGCGTTTATGCCAAGAAAGAGCTTCATCAAGCAACATAGGTGTATGGGCATTCTTTGTTGCAGCTAATGCTTTTTCTAGGTATTCAGTTAACATAGGTTTGTAGTCTGGGTGAGCACATTTTTCAATAATCAAACGAGCTCTTTCCACTGGGCTCAAACCACGGCAGTCAGCAACACCTTGTTCTGTACAGAAAATCATAGTGTCATGTTCTGGGTGATCCACATGAGATACATATGGAACGATAGAACTGATGTCGCCATTTTTAGCAACGGAGTTAGTGCAGAAAATAGTGAGATATGCACTACGTGCAAAGTCACCAGAACCACCAACACCATTCATCATTTTGCTACCCATAATATGAGTAGAGTTTACATTGCCAAAAATATCAAATTCGATAGCGGTATTCATGGCAATGACACCAATACGGCGAGCAATACCAGGGTTATTGGAAATTTCTTGCGGACGAAGAATGATTTTTTTACGATATTCATCAATATTCGCATAGAAACGTTTTAACCCATCTGGAGAAGGACTTAATGCAGTACCGGAACATACAGTTACTTTACCAGCATCGATCAAGTCGAACATACCATCTTGGATTACTTCTGTATAGATGGACAAATCTGTGAATGGACCTTTTGCAAGACCACTGATTACCGCATTTGCTACGGAACCTACACCAGATTGTAATGGAAGCAAGTTTTTAGGCAAACGACCTTCTGCAATTTCTTGTTCGAAGAATTGGATAAGGTGTTGACTCATTGCTTTTGCATCATCATCGATAGGTGCCAAAGGTCTTGTTGTATCAGGAACATCACAAGGTACTACTGCTACAATTTTGCTTGGGTCACAAGGAATTGCATCAGTACCAATACGATCACCAGGTGTTTCCAATGGAATTGGTTTACGGTATGGAGGATCGAGTGGTTCATAGATATCATGCATACCTACCAAGGAAAGTGGTTGGGATACGTTTACTTCTACGATTACCTTTTTAGCTTGGCTAACAAATGTTGGAGAGTTACCAACAGATGTAGTTGGAACAATGGAGCCATCTTCGTTGATTTG
>CAKPSA010000035.1 GCA_934183145.1 uncultured Veillonella sp. | reverse complement strand
CTTGACCCATTTGGTCGTGAAGAAATCTTTGAAGAAATTATTCGTCTTCATAAAGAAAAGGGTATTACAGTAATCCTTGTATCTCACAATATGGAAGATATTTCGCGCATGGCATCTCGCCTTGTAGTCCTTGATAAAGGTCGCATCGTTCTCGATGGAGAGCCGATGGATATCTTTAATAATCACCGCGATGAATTACAGGCGGTTGGTGTAGACGTACCACCAGTATCTGTCACTATGGAGTATTTGCGTGAACAGGGACTAGATGTGTCTAATCGTGTATTATCCGTAGATGATGCAGTACAAGCCATTCTAGAAGGAGGTAGCCATGTTAAATAACATTACTATAGGGCAATACTTCCCAGGAAACTCCTTCTTGCATCGCATGGATCCTCGTGCAAAGATTATTGCTACTACAATATTTGTGGTAGCCATCTTCCTAGCGAACTCTCCTCTTGCGTATGGCTTGGTAGGGGCATTTACAATCTTTGCGATGCTATTATCACGATTGCCATTACGCTTGATGTGGTCTGCTATTAAACCGCTTTGGATTATCATCGTATTTACCATGGGTATTCATATCTTTACAACACCAGGTAATACAATATTCCAATGGTGGATCATCAATATTACAGATCAAGGCTTGGCTATGGGTCTACAAATGGCGGCGCGATTAATCTTTTTAATCTTGTTCTCGTCCTTATTGACCTATACGACATCACCAATTCGTTTGACCGATGGTATTGAACATTTGCTCAATCCATTCCGTTGTATTGGTGTGCCAGCTCACGAATTGGCTATGATGATGACTATTGCATTGCGCTTTATTCCAACTTTACTAGATGAGACAGATCGTATTATGAAAGCTCAATCTGCTCGTGGTGCTGACTTTGTAACAGGCTCTATCATTCAACGTGCTAAAAACATGGTGCCCCTCTTAGTACCATTGTTTATTAGTGCTTTCAGACGCGCTGACGAACTAGCGATTGCCATGGAGGCTCGCTGTTATAGAGGCGGTGTGAATCGTACGCGCATGAAAGAACTACAAGTTACCTATGTAGATTATATCGGCGTAGGAGCTGTCATTTTAGTTACCATTGTACTCATCGTTTTATGGTGGCTTGATCTATGAGAAATATACGTATCATAGTCGCTTATGATGGCACTGATTTAGCAGGCTATCAAAAGCAACCCGACGATAAGGGCTTAACGGTACAAGGCTGTTTAGAATACGGATTGTCAAAAATTTGTAATGAACCCATACAAATCTACGGCGCTTCTAGGACAGATGCAGGTGTACATGCGAAGTTTCAAGTATGTACGTTCCAAACATCTGGATCTATACCGGCAGAAAATATTCCTCGCGCTATGATTGCACATATCCCAAAGGATATAGTTGTTCTTGAGGCGGTGGAAATTCCCCTCGATTGGAAGCCGCGATGGAATATATATGGTAAAGAGTATGTATATACCATCCATAATCAACTCATTGCCAATCCACTGACAAAGCGATACCACTGGCACGTTAAGAAGCCTCTTAATATTGAGCTTATGCAAGCGGCCGGTAATGAACTGTTGGGCACGCATGATTTTACAACCTTAAAGGGAACAAATTCAACGCCAGCTGATCCAGTAAAAACAATTATGGGAATTCACGTGGATGCAGAAGGTTCTCATGTTACCATTTCTGTTATAGGCGATGGATTCTTATATCACATGGTTCGTAATATTGCAGGACTGCTCGTCGATGTAGGACTGGGAAGACGTAAGGTAGAGGATATTAAGGGCTATTTAGCAGCTAAAGATCGCCGTGTTATAGGAAAAACGGCACCAGCTCAAGGCTTGTGTTTAGAAGAGATATTCTTTACTGAAGAACGGCAGCAAGAGGTACTGCAGAATAAATATTCTATATAATTTTGTATAGACTGCATCTGCCAAGAATTTATTTAAAACGATAACCATTAATACTAAAAGGATACTACTTAGCATGTAGTATCCTTTTCTCTTATAATTTTTAGTTATAATGCCTTAATTTATACCTATTATTATGTGAAATGATACATTGTAAACCCAAAATATACATGATACAATGACGATATAAGACAGGTTCGTACTATAAAACATTAACATAGTAAGGTAGACTCTTGTCAGCAGTGTAATTTTTATCCTAAGGAGGGTGAATCTCTTGCAAAAACGTAAAGATTTTATCTGGAAAATGGGCGGCCAACAAGGTGAAGGTATTGAGAGTTGTGGCGAAATCATGGCGACAATCCTCGCTAAAGAAGGTTATTCCTTGTATAGCCAACGTTTATTTGCATCTCGTATCAAAGGTGGTCATACTACATTCGCATTGCGCGTTGCATTAGAACAAGTTATGTCCATCGGTGAAGGCGTAGACTTCTTGCTTTCCCTTGATCAAGAAACAGTTGATATGCATGGTTCTGAAGTTCGCGATGGCGGTTACATCATCTGTGACAGCAAAGTAAATCCTGACTTCTCTAAATTTGAAGGTACAAAGGTTAATTGCTTGTCCTTGCCAATCTCTGAAACAGCAATGAAACAAGGCTCCATGTTGATGCGTAACATCGTAGCACTTGGTATGTCTGTTGCACTTCTTGGTTTCGATACTAAGATGTTTAAAGATGCAATCGCTGCTAAATTTGCGAAAAAATCCCAAGAAATCGTGGATAAAAACTTGGCTGCCTTTGACGACGGTCATGGCCTTGTAATGGAAAAATTAGGCGATGTTGAAATCGATACATTGCCAGCTCCTGGTAAGAAAGATCAAATGTTCTTATTAGGTAATGAAGCATGTGCGTTAGGTGCTATTGCTGCGGGTTCCCGTTTCATGGCATCTTATCCTATTACTCCAGCATCTGAAGTAATGGAATATATGATTAAAAACATGGATAAATTGGGTGCTACAATCGTTCAAACAGAAGACGAAATTGCAGCATGCATGACAGCTATGGGCGGCGTATACGCAGGTGTTCGTGGCTTTACATGTACTTCTGGCCCTGGTCTTTCCTTGATGGCAGAATCCTTATCCATGGCTTCCATGGCTGAATTGCCAATGGTTGTTATCGACGTTCAACGCTCTGGCCCATCCACAGGTATGGCTACAAAGGTTGAACAATCCGATATTGATGCGGCTTGCTACAACGCACATGGCGATTACTCTGGTATCGTAATTTCTCCAACATCTATCGAAGAATGCTTCTATGAAATTCAAAAAGCTTTCAACTTGGCAGAAATGTACCAATGTCCAGTTATCTTCATGCCTGACTTACAACAAGGTTTGAATAAACAATCCGTTCCTTCCTTCGACTTGAACCGTGTACCTATTAACCGCGGTAAAATGATGAAAGAAGCTGATCTTCCTGAATTAGAACAACCTAAATACTTCAAACGCTTTGAATTGACTGAAGATGGTATTTCTCCACGTACAATTCCTGGTATGAAAAATGGTCTATTCCTTTCCACAGGTCTAGAACATAATGAAGAAGGTAAACCAGCAGAAGCGCCTACAATGCACGTAGCGCAAACTGATAAACGTTTCCGCAAATTGGAAACTGTAGCTGATAACTATGAACCATTCTTGAATAATGCAAAATACGATGAAGCTGATGTACTCGTTGTAGGTATGGCTTCTAGCCGTGGTGCTATCGAAGAAGCAGTTGCTGAATTCGATCAAGAAGGCGTTAAAGTTAACCACTTACAATTGCGCTTGATTAAACCATTCCCAGCAAAACAATTACAACCATTCATGGATGCTGCGAAAAAAGTGGTTATCGTTGAGCACAATGCAACAGGTCAATTGACTAACTTATTTAAAATCAACATGCATAAGAAATCTAAAATTTCCAGCTGCTTGAAATACGATGGTAATCCATTCACAAAAAGTTATGTGAAAAATGCGATTAAGGAGGTCCTATAATATGACAACAGCTAAAGATTACAGAAACGATATTCGTCCTAACTGGTGTCCAGGCTGTGGCCATTATGGGGTTCAAGCAGCGATTACTGACGCTGTAGTAGCGAAAAATATTCCACCAGAAAAATTAGCAGTAATTTCCGGTATCGGTTGCTCTAGCCGTATCGGTGGTTATTTCTACGCATATGGTGCGCATACAACTCATGGTCGTGCGCTTCCTTACGCACAAGGCGTTAAACTTGCTAACCAAGACTTAGAAGTTATCGCTTGCTCCGGTGATGGCGATGCGTTCGCTATCGGTATGGGTCACACTATCCATGCTTTCAAACGTAATGTAAATATGACATACGTTGTAATGGATAACCATGTATATGGTTTGACTAAAGGTCAAGCATCCCCTCGTTCCGACATCGGTTTTGTTACTAAAACAACACCTCGTGGGGCATTCGAATCTCCATTGTCCGTTTGTGAAACTGCAATCGCTGCAGGTGCTACATTCGTAGCACAAGGTTATATGATTAACCGTGCACAACTCGTAGAGTTGATTCAAAAAGCAATGGATCATGAAGGATTCTCCTTCATCAACGTATTCAGCCCATGTGTTACATACAATAAACACAACAGCTATGACTGGTTTAAAGAACATTTGGTAGAATTGCCAGAAGGCTATGACCCAACAGATCGTGCAGCAGCACTTAAAACATTGGGTGAAACTGATGGTTTGGTAACAGGCGTTATCTATCAAGATACAACTAAACCTTCCTTTGAAAAAGCTATGGCTGCAGCAAATGGTGGTCCACATCCTCGTCCATTGACTGAAGATGTTGTAAAACCAGATCAAGCGCTATTCGATAGCCTTTGCAATCAATTTAAATAATCTTATTTAAATTGGATCATTTATGATCTGTGCCCCTCTTTACTGGATGTCCAGTAAAGAGGGGTTTTTTACTTTACGGCGGTTTTCTTAATTGATATACTAATTTATAATTTAGGATATTTATAATTAAGTAAAATTTGAAAGCTTATAAGTATAAGAGGCTGTTATTTCAGAATATGAGGCATAATGGAAACGTATAGATGTATTACTTACTATGCGATTCATTAAGGAGAGGGAATGAGTAACGTGTCGAATGAATATAATGAATCATTACTAGAGCCACTTAAGTATTATCGGGAAGAGTTAAAAGATTCCTTCCAACAAGTGACAGAAGAATACTTTCAACAATTAGTAGATCAATCAAAGGTAGATATAGATAACAATAAAGTATTAATAGATAAGTATACTGCTGTATCAGAAAATTGGGACCAATCGAATACATCATATAAACGATTTGGCATTATTAAAAAGGTTGATTTTGTAATCGGCATAGGAGCTATTATTTATGGTGTTTATCAGTTTTCACAAGACCATGTAGATATTGTATCGCTCATTGTTTGTATTGCGATTCTAGCTCTCTGTATAGGCTTATACTTTTACTGGATTAAGCCTAATTGTAAGAGCCTTGAGGAAAAGCTTAATGACCTAGATGCGACATTAGCTAAAATGCGCCAAGAAGGTTATGAGATGATGGCGCCTTTGAATAATCTCTTTCATAGTGAAATGACTAGTGAACTCTTAAAAAAGGCGATTCCCTTTATTCATATGGATTCAAACTTTAATATTGAACGGTACGAACAACTCGTTAAAGATTATGGATTCTTGGAAAAAGGTAATGTGAATCATTCCACATTAGATATTGCGTCTGGTGATATCTTAGGTAATCCTTTTGTTTTTCTTAAGCGTATTATCCATTGGATGGATGACTATACCTACGAGGGTACATTAGATGTTACCTATACAGAGGAATATGTCGATTCTAACGGAAATCTGAAGAGTCGAGATGTTAATGAAACACTACGTGCCGTCATAAGACAACCTGGTCCATATTATGCGAATAGAGTATCCTTAGTGTATGGTAATCATGCAGCACCTAACTTAACATTCCATAGAAAACCACCGGAAAAAGGATTCTTTAATTTTGGTGGTGCCAAGAGTCGGATAGCAAAAGGCATTGCTAGTCTTAGACAGAAAGGTCAGGATTCATTGGAGAATGGTGGAGGATTCCAAGCTCTAGCCAATGAAGAGTTTGATGCACAATTTAATGCATTAGATCGAAATAATGAGGTTGAGTTCCGTGTATTGTTTACGCCGTTAGCACAAAGCAATTATAAGGATATCTTTGAAAACTCCCCATATGGAGATGACTTTGTATTTAACAAAGAGTGCAAAATTAATGAAGTTAAAGCTGATAACTCTCAAAACTGGGATTTTGATACATCGCCATCTCAGTATTATGATTTTTCATTCCAAAAGATAAAAGAGAAGTTCATTAATTACAACTGTAGTTACTTTGATCACATGTATTTCTCATTCCTACCAATCTTAGCGATCCCTGTATATCAACAAATGGCGTCTAATGATTATATTTATGGTAAGTCGTATAATTTTAAATATAATGATTACATTACAGAAATGCTAGCGAATAAGATGGGGCTTAACTTATTTGTTCCTCCTAATGCGGCTCAGCGGAATAATGTAAAAACAATCCTTAAGACGAGCCACCATAAAAATGAAGGCGATTCTGAGGTAATTAAGGTAGATGCCTATTCGTATAGAACGATTGAGCATATAGATAAAGTGCCGGTAAGAGCTGGTAATGGTAGAACCTACTATGTGCCAGTTCGCTGGGAGGAATATGTGCCCGTTACAAAACAGGAATTTATAGAGGTTTCAGAAATCAAATCTACAGGAGATGATTTCAATCATATTAAAGGCTTAGATCATTATCAAAAATCTGAAAATAATAGAGATAGATCCTTTGCATATGATCACTTTATGGCAGGTAAACTATATCGACAAAATCAGTCTTTAGGCGATTTATTAAATACTATTTATGAACAATTTGGAGGTACTAAAAATGGCTAATCAACTTGACGAAATGAATCCGGAAATTATGTCTCAAGGCAGAGATGTAAATGTTATTGCTAAGGTAATCCCTGTAGAAACAAGTGGCTTTGAAAAAATGCTACCTACTATTCTTATGGCTGTCGGTGTTATTGGTATCGTTTTAGGCATAGTTATCGACAAGTATCTCGTATCCATTATCGGTGCAATCGTGCTAATTTATCCATGGTGGAGATTAAAACAAATTAGCTCAGAATTTAATATGATGGAACAAAGAATTCAAAATGCTGCCTCTGAAATTGACAATTACATGGAGCAACGTGTGGTGATCCTTTCTAATGCAGCTAAATTAGTAGAAAAATCTATTGAAGTAGATAAAGATATTCTCGTAGATATTGCTAAGTATAGAAGTGGTAATTTCTCTGAAGAATCTAGAAGTGATGTGAATTCACAACTCAATAAAGCTACAAGAGCTCTTAATGTGGCTATAGAAAACTATCCAGAATTACAAAGCCAAGATACAATTCGCGATGCAATGCAACAAAACTCTTATTTGCAAAAAGAAATTACTGCAGCTAGAACGTTATACAATGATGCGGTAAATACTTGGAATAGAGAAATCTTTGAATTCCCATTTAAAAAGATTGTAGCGGCTAAAGAAGGTAGAACTACAAGAATTCCATTCATTGCTGATCAAGAAACCAAAGAAAAAGCTAAAGGTGTTTTCTTTTAATAGATAAGCAATTGGGTATTAGTATATAAAGGGAAGACTATGAAATCTGGCATTAGTATATAAGGGGATACTATGAAGTCTTATGAAAAAGGGATTAGCTTGTCCATCTGGACCTTGAGTTGGCCTATATTCATCGAAGTGTTCCTACAGATGCTAGTAGGCAATATAGATCAATTGATGATGAGTCACTACTCACCTCAAGCAGTAGCAGCGGTAGCTAATGCCAATCAAATTTTAAATATTTTTATTATGCTCATCATTGTAATGAGCACAGCTACGACGATTCTGATTGCTCAATATTTAGGGGCTCGGAATCAGTCGAAGTTATCAGAGGTATGTACGGTCAGCTTGGTGCTGAACTTTTTCTTCTCCTCTATAGCGGCCGTATTCTTTATTACCTGTCATAAATGGATTTTTACATGGCTTGGTATTCCGCCGAAAACGATGAGTGATACCTCGGTATATACGACCATTGTGGCGGCTGGCTTGCCAATTCAAGCTATGTACTATGCGCTAGTTGCCGTATTTAGAGGACATTCATTAACCCGCGTTACTATGTACATTGCGTTGGTTATGAATATTATCCATATTGCAACTAACTATGTACTAATATTTGGCCATGGTCCCATACCAAGTTTAGGTGTGCTCGGGGTTTCCATTTCCACCTGGTTATCTAAGGTGGTGGGCCTCCTCATTATTGGCTATACATTTAAGAAGCTGCTTACGTTAGAGGTAAGCTTCAAATTCTTAAAACCATTCCCGTGGCATACGGTTAAGTCCTTGATGAATATCAGCGTTCCTTCTGGTGGGGAGACCTTAAGTTATCAGCTATCTCAAACAACAATTATGAAAATGGTTAATATTCTGGGATTAGCTGTTATTAACACTAAGGTATACGTTTCGGTTATAGCCATGTTATGCTATGTATATACCATTGCATTGGCTAATGCATCACAAGTTATCGTTGGCTTCTTGATGGGCGCCAAACGACAAGAAGAGGTAACAAATCGAGTATGGCATTCTATGTTTTTAGCCATTACTATTAATGTAGGCCTTGCTACGTTCTTCTATATTACCAGTGATTATGTATTATCTGTATTTACTACAGATCCAGAAATTTTAGCATTAGCTCATAATGTGCTACTAGTAGAAATTTTTCTTGAGCTTGGACGTGCAGTTAACATTGTTATGGTTGGCTGTTTACAAGCGGCAGGAGATATTCGAACTCCAATGCTCGTGGGCATTTTTGGTATGTGGTTATGCGCCGTACCCTTGTCCTATCTCTTTGGTATTTACTGGGGATGGGGGCTCGTAGGTATATGGATTGCTATGGCGGCTGATGAAATTTTACGAGGTTTATTATTTGTATATCGCTGGTATAGTGGAAAGTGGAAAAATAGACGTCTCATTGAGGCATAGTCTTAGATTTGCATGATTTCAATACATTGTTATTAGTTTGTAAATATAGTTAGCCTTACATTGGAGAATGTAAGGCTAAATCTTTGTGAAAGTAGGTTTATATGAGTAAGACAGTAGGAATAATTGGTTTAGGTCTATTAGGTGGTTCATTGGCTAAGGCTTTAAAGGCTTACACCGATTATGAGGTAGTAGGCTATGCGCGTCGCCAAGAGGTTTGTGATGCAGCCATTCAAGATGGTGTAGTAAAAGCTGCCTGGACTGAGGTAGAACCATTGATTGAGAATTCGGATATTGTCGTATTTTCATTGCCACCAGACACAAATGCAAGATTATTTACTGAAACGGCACATCTCTTTAGACCAGGGCAAGTAGTAACGGATGTATCTAGCGCAAAGGAAAATTTTGTACGTGCAGTATATAGATCTATTCCTAAAGGAACTATCTTTGTATCTGTCCATCCTATGGCTGGCTCTGAAAAGGGTGGCTACGAAGTGTCTCATAAAAATCTATTTAAAGGTATGGGCTGGATTGTATTAGAAGATAAGGCCTCTGATGTATATAGTGAAGAGGTTGCTCAAGAGTTAGCCGAAATGGGGCGTGCTGTAGGATCCCGTATTGAATTTGTAGATATCTATGCTCACGATGCATATTTAGCTATGGTCAGCCATATGCCACATTTGTTGGCATCCATTTTAACTCAAGTTTCCGGTGGTGATGAATTAGGCGAGTTGCGCATGAAATTATCTGCAGGGGGCTTTAGAGACTGCACGCGTGTTGCCGGTGGTTTGCCATCTATGTGGCGTGAAATCATCTACGGTAATAGACATAATGTAATTGAAGGACTTTCACAAATCGAATCTGAAATTCAACGAGTAAAAGAGATACTTTTACAAGAAGACGAAGGTGAAAGCCTAGAAACCTATTTAGAACGAAGCAGAGAAATTCGCGGTAAATTACCATATTTAACAGGACAAATAAAGAATAGCTAATGAAAAATAATAATTAGTTAAAGCTATACATCGGTTAGCACTCATAGAGTACTAACAATAAGTTATTAACATGTATTTGAGTTTGGTGTATATTTATGTAGCTGAAGCAACGTGGTTTATGCAGTATAATGTGTATACTAGAGTTCGAAAAGAATATACATTTAACATATGATTTAGTTAAGGAGATACCATGAGTTTGTTACAAGAAACTTGTGACTCTATTAGAGGTCGCAGTCATGAAATTGAACAACATATAATCGATAGTTGGAATGCAGGTTCACCTGTAGAACAATATGGGCGACTTGTAAACGTGGTGGCTCAATATGGCGCGGCTACAAATCAGGAACAGTTAACGGTTCCAAAACCTTGTATGATTATTGCCTCTGCTGATCATGGCGTGGCCGATATGGGCGTTAGTGCGTACCCAAAGGAAACAACTGTAGGGATGACACAAAACTACTTAATCCCTAAGGGGGCTGGTGCCAATTCCTTAGCTAATTACTGTGGTGCTCAAATGGAAGTCATAGATATGGGCGTTGATGCGGATATGAGCTGGGTACCAGGATTACGTATTTATAAACTTGGCATGGGGACAAAGAATTTTGTGGAAGAACCTGCCATGACTCGTGAGCAAGCTATTGAAGGTATTGAAACGGGTATTCGTCTTGTAAAAGAGAAAATTGACGAAGGCTTTAATGTCTTCTTAGTAGGGGAAATGGGTATTTCCAATACTACTGCTAGTGCTCTTATGACTGCTAAATTTGCAGGACTCACAGCAGAGGAAGCTACAGGTCGGGGTACTAATATTTCTGATGAACGTCTGAAGTTAAAGCAACGCATTGTACATGATGTATTAGAAAAATATAAAGATATTCCAAAAGACGATGCCATTGGGATTTTATCCTCCGTGGGCGGATTTGAATTCTCCTGTATCGTAGGTGTTATTCTAGGTGCTGCAGCAAATAATGCATTAGTTATTATTGATGGCTTTAATACATCTGCTTGTGCACTAGTTGCTAAGACATTGGTACCACAGGCGATGGATTATGTGATGGCCTCTCATTTATCTGCTGAAAAAGCGGCTAAATCGTCCTTAGAGAATTTGGGCCTTGAAGCCTATGTTGATTTAGGTCTTTGTCTCGGTGAGGCCTCTGGTGGGTCCATTCAAATGGGGATGCTAGATCTTGCCGTTCATATGTATTTGGCTGTTACAGGAGGTAAGGCATGAGAACTTTTACAATTGAACCATTACATGCGCCATCCATGGAAGCATGCCGATTACGTATCGATAATTTAACAAAACCTATTTATAGCCTTGCTACATTAGAGTTAATAGCTGAGCGCTTTGCGGGCATTCTGGCAGATCCT
>CAKPSA010000034.1 GCA_934183145.1 uncultured Veillonella sp. | reverse complement strand
ATGGAGCGGGCGAAGGGAATCGAACCCTCCTCTCAAGCTTGGGAAGCTCGCATTCTACCGATGAACTACGCCCGCATGATGTACATATTGTATCACATAAGAATTGATATGAATAGGTAGTAAATTATTTAATGTTAATGTAGTTTAATTTTGCATAGGCTATATCTATGTATACACGGCACTTTATTGATTATTTTCGAACTGAAATGATATAATAAATTTAAATAAATGATTTTTATGTATAGAAATTTGTATTTATATTTATAATTGAGAAAGTGGTAGTTACTATGAATTATATAAAAGCATTTATTCAGTCTGAATCATCTGGCGGTATTATGCTCTTACTTGCCGCTATTCTTGGTGTTATAATAGCAAACTCTCCTTTAGCAGATCAATATTTTTCCATCATGCATGTATACTGGGGACCAATGGATATATTGGAATGGGTTAATGATGGGTTAATGGCACTCTTTTTCCTATATGTAGGGCTAGAGATTAAATCAGAAATGATTTCTGGCGAATTGAATACAAATTCAAAAAGAGTATTACCACTCTTAGCCGCTTTTGCAGGTGTTGTTACACCTGCTTTAGTATATTTCTTAATTGCTGGTTCTGTTCCTGAGTATACACATGGCTGGGGGATTCCAACAGCTACTGATATAGCATTTGCTATAGGCGTTATTATGATGCTTGGTAAGCGTGTATCACAAGCTATGAAAGCATTTCTTTCTGCCTTGGCGGTTATAGATGATTTAATTGCTATTATTGTTATAGCTATCTTCTATGGGGCGGGTGTTGATTTTCCATACTTGATTGGTGCAGCTATTGTAACCGGTGCATTATGGTATACTAATAAACAGGGGTATGTAAGACCCGTATTATATGGTGTACTTGGTTCAGTTCTTTGGTACTTTGTATTAAAGTCTGGCGTTCATGCAACTATTGCTGGCGTTGTGTTAGCTATGACAATTCCTGCAACGGGTAAACTAGATGGTGAAACAGTATACCCTATGCTTAAATGGGCAGATAAACTGAAGCATTGGGTTAATTTTTTGATTATTCCTTTGTTTAGTTTCTTAAATGCAGGGGTCTCCTTTGCTGATGTTTCAGTAGATCATTTATTCCATCCTGTTGTACTAGGCGTTTCATTAGGCCTTATTTTAGGTAAACAGTTTGGTATTTTCTCTGCTGTTTTTATTTTAGTTAAATCTAAGATCATTAAGATGCCTACTAATACGACTTGGCCAGAGGTTTATGGGACAGCCATCGTTTGTGGTATTGGCTTTACTATGAGCTTATTTGTAGCTACATTGGCATTTCCACCTGGTGTCAATCAAGAAATGTCTAAAATTGGTATTTTTATAGGTTCTATTATTTCTGGTTTATTAGGTGCTATAGTCTTAATTTTGGCATATAAAATAAGAACTTTTAAGCATAAATAATGAACGTATTATATTAGGAAGGAATCATATGGAACGGATATTTGTATTTTTACGTTCTCCTGGTTCGGCTACAGCTGTTTTACTAGGAGCTACACTTATTGCACTAATCGTAGCAAACTCTCCATTGGCAACACAGTATATGTCATTAGTTAACTTAAAGCTAGGTCCACTAACAACTATGGAGTGGGTTAATGATGCACTAATGGCAATTTTCTTTCTCTTTGTTGGGTTAGAAGTAAAACGTGAGTTGGTAAGTGGTGAACTTAATACGAATGCTAAGCGTATCATGCCTGGTATTGCTGCATTATTTGGCGTATTAGTACCGGCTATTATTTATTATCTTATTGCTGGTTCTAGTGAAGTTTATGTTCATGGTTGGGCTATTCCAACAGCGACTGACATTGCATTTGCTATAGGTGTTATAACTGCATTAGGCTCTAGAGTTCCTAACTCTATGAAGGTGTTTTTAACAGCCTTAGCGGTTATTGATGACTTAATTGCCATTATTGTTATTGCTATTTTTTACGCATCGAATCTTAATCTTTTTTATCTAGTAGGTGCTGTTATTGTAACGGGTTTATTGATTTACTGTAATCGGGCTGGTTACGTTAGATCCTTGTCTTATATCATTCTCGGTATAATTTTATGGTACTGTATTCTTCGCTCTGGTTTACATGCTACTATGGCCGGTGTAATCTTGGCGATGACCATTCCTGAACGCGGCAAGATTGGTCGCAAATATGTTAGACCAATGCAACATTGGGAACATTATTTATCCAACTGGGTAAGTTTTGTCATTGTTCCTATTTTTGCCTTCTTTAATGCCGGTGTAAGTCTTGGTGGATTTGGGGTAGCAGATTTAACACATCCTGTTGTTTTAGGTGTTGCACTAGGACTAATTTTAGGTAAACAAATCGGTATCTTTGGTGCTATGTTTGGGATGATTAAATTAGGTATTGTACCTATGCCTGCAGAAGCTAACTGGAAATTTATTTATGGTACTTCCATTGTATGTGGTATTGGTTTTACAATGAGTATCTTTGTTTCTGTATTAGCCTTTGATCCAGGTCATGCTCAAGAGATGGCTAAGGGGGGCGTATTAATAGGCTCCATCATTTCTGCCATTATTGGTTATATATATTTACGTATAGTTGGTGCTAAGCGTAAAGAGTGCCATATTGGTGTATATCATAACTGTTAAAATTACATAGTTTTAGTAAAGTCTCCATTATTGACTTCAACATGTCTAAAGTAGATATATATTTTTACTTAGAGTGCGTAGTCGATAATGGAGATTTTATTTCATTGGTATTCTATATTTCTATGATATATATGTAGTACTAGATTTGAGATATAGTTACTAACGTGTATTATATATGCATTTTTAGTATTGCTATGTCAAAATGGTTTATAGATTATTTAAAATTGTATAGTATACTACTGATGTAAGGTGAGGTGTATATGGTAAAAAAAATAATTATTGCATGTACGCTTGTTTGTATGACTGCAATGGTATCTTCTGTATCATTGGCAAAAACGATTGATCGGGGACAACGGGGGCACCATGTTAGTAAGGTGCAAACCATGTTAAAGCATCAAGGTTTTTTACATGATTCTGTAGATGGTATTTATGGTCATAATACAGAGCAAGCTGTAAGAAAATTTCAAAAGTCTAAGGGACTTGCTGTAGATGGTCGCGTTGGTCCTAGTACGATGAATGCTTTAGAAAAGATGGAGACTCGCTACGGGGGTCATGGTACAGAATTAAGTCATAATGGTGTACCAAATAAATACTCTCGTGTTTTAACTATGCAGGCTAGTGCTTATTCTGCTCAAGATCCTGGTAATGGTAATTATACGGCAACAGGTAGTCGTTTAAAGAAGGGGATTGTATCTGTAGATCCAAAACTAATTCCATTAGGTACAAAATTATACATTGAAGGTTATGGTTATGCTGTAGCTGATGATGTAGGTGGTGCTATCAAAGGTCATAGAATTGACTTAGCCTACGATTCACGTTCTGAAGCATTGCAGTTTGGTCGTCAAACTGTAAAGGTTTACGTTTTATAATGAAAACTCTCTAGTACATATAATAGTGTAATAGACTATAAGGTCTAAATTTATACTATTATATAAATACTAGAGAGTTTTTTATTTTGCCGAATTATAGTCTTTCTATAACCTCGAATATTCGGAAATTATGGTATAATAAATAATAGATACATTTGAGATAATTCATGACCTTTGTTACATGAGTATAATCAATAGTTAATGATGAATGGTAAAGGAAATTCTATGGATAAAGTACGGCGCGTGGAACGCATGGTGGCAATGACTAAATTGTTAGTTGATTCACCGCAAAAATTGATTCCTTTAAATTATTTTTGTGACTTCTTTGGTATGGCTAAATCCACAGTTAGTGAAGATTTAACCTGTGTAAGACAGTCTATGGAGCACTTTCAGCTCGGTACATTAGAAACTGTGGCGGGTGTAGCAGGCGGGGTACGTTTCATTCCTCATCGGAAGGGTGCTCAAGCCAATGATATTTTACGAGATGTGCAAACTCGTTTGATGGAGCCAGATCGTATCATTCCTGGTGGTTTTATTTATATGTCTGATATCTTGTATGATTGGCATGTAATGACACGCCTTGGGGAAATTATTATGACTCGCTTTATGGACCGAAATCCTGATTATATTTTGACAGTTGAAACGAAGGGGATTCCGTTAGCTGTCATGGTAGCGCGAGCTTTCAATAAGCCTCTTGTCATTGCTCGTCGTGATAGTAAGGTAACAGAAGGATCTGCTATTAGTATTAACTACGTAACAGGATCCTCTGGTCGTATTCAAACGATGACGCTTACGAAGAGAGCTATTCCACCAAATGCGAGAGTTTTAATTATTGATGACTTCATGAAAGCTGGTGGCACTGCAAAGGGGCTTAAAGAGCTTGTCTTAGAAATGAGTGGTGTCGTTGTGGGGACTGGCGTTCTAGTAGCAACGGCAGAGCCAAATCCAAAACTAATCGATGATTACGAATCACTATTTACGTTCTATGGTATTGATGAAAATACAAAGAAAATTAACATAGAACCAGTATTTGATGAAGAATAAAGGATTAATATTAGATACATTATCGTTAGATATAATAACTCTATATTGCGTTTTGGCCTACGGGCCAATATGATGAAATTAATAGTTTAAATGGTTCAGATATATTAGAGATAACAGATAGGAGATTACTATGAATATTGCAAGCCTTATTTTAGCTGCTGGTAAGGGCACGCGCATGAAGTCTAAATTACCAAAGGTATTGCACAAGGTAGGCGGCAAAGCTATGGTGGAACGCGTTCTGGAAACAGTTCAGTCCATTGGCACAAATCGTGATGTGGTTATCGTAGGCTTTGGCGGTGATGCTGTTCAAAATTACTTGGGGGACCGCGCTGAATTCGTTCGCCAAGAAGAACAAAATGGCACGGGTCATGCTGTAAAAATGGCTCAACCAGTACTTGGCGATTATGATGGTACTATCTTATTACTTTGTGGTGATACACCACTTGTTACAAAAGAAAGTTTAGAAGCACTTTTAGAAGAGCATAAAAACTCTGGTGCAGCAGCGACAATTTTGACTGCTTATATGCCGGATCCAACAGGTTATGGCCGTATTATTCGCAATGAAGAAGGTTCTGTAGTTCGCATCGTAGAGCAAAAAGATGGTAAACCAGAGGAACTAGCTGTTCAAGAAGTTAATACAGGGATGTATGCGTTTGATAGTAAAAAACTATGGCCTTGTTTAGATCAATTATCTGATGATAATGCGCAAGGTGAATTATATATCACCGATGTAGTAGGTATTCTTGTAAATGGTGGAGACAAGGTAAGTGCTTATATGACTAAAGATTTTGAAGAATCTTTAGGGGTAAACTCTCGTTTGCAGTTAGCAGAAGCTGAATCTATTTTGAAACATCGTAAAAATGTCGAGTTAATGACAGCTGGTGTAACAATTATTGATCCAGCCAATACATATGTAGCTCCTGAGGTAACTGTTGGGGCCGATACAATCTTGTATCCTGGTACAATCCTCGAAGGAAATACTGTCATTGGTGAACGTTGTGAAATTGGTCCACATACTCGTTTGACAAATGTAAAAGTTGGTAAAGATACGATTATCCACTTCACTTATGGTCATGACTGTGAAGTAAAAGACGGTGTAGATGTAGGCCCATATGTTCACTTGCGCCCTAATACTGTGCTTGGTAACAAAGTTCATGTAGGTAACTTCGTAGAAGTTAAAAACTCCAATGTCGGTGAAGGTACTAAGTTCCCACATCTTTCCTATATCGGCGATAGCGACGTAGGTTCTGGTGTTAATATTGGTTGTGGTACGATTACTGTAAACTACGATGGTAAAGTTAAACATCGTACGACAATTGGCGATGGTGCTTTTGTAGGCTGTAATAGTAACTTAGTAGCTCCTGTAACAGTAGGTAATTATAGCTATGTAGGTGCAGGCTCTACCATTACTAAAAATGTACCGGATAAGGCGTTAGCAGTGGGCCGTAGCAAGCAAATTGTGAAAGAAAATTGGGTAACTGACGATACTTTCAAAAAGAAATAAAAAAATATTATAATTTTTTAACACAATTTGGGTAAAATAGTATACAATAAAAAGGCAATAGTGTGTATCTGTAATGGATGATTATGGATAAGTAACCAGTATAGGAACAAATGAAAGGGTAACAAAATGGCATTTGAAGACGGCAAAAAACTTAAAATTTTCACAGGTAATGCGAATCCTGCATTGGCAAAGGAAATTTGTGATTATTTAGGTTTGCCTTTAGGTGAAGCATTTGTAGGTCGCTTTAATAATGGCGAAGTACAAATTATGATTGATGAAAGCGTACGTGGCAAAGATGTATTTATCATTCAACCAACTAGCTATCCTGTAAACGATAATTTAATGGAATTAATGGTTATGGCTGATGCGTTGAAACGCGCTTCTGCACGTCATATTACGGCTGTAGTACCTTACTACGGCTATGCTCGCCAAGACCGCAAGACTCGTGGCCGTGAACCTATCACAGCAAAATTAGTAGCAAACTTGATGCAAACTTCTGGCATTACTCGTCTTGTAACAATTGACTTGCATGCAGGTCAAATTCAAGGATTCTTCGATGTGCCAGTAGATCATTTATATGGTGCATCCATTTTAGCTAAATACATTAATGAAAAAAATCTTGAAGATGTTATTGTTGTATCTCCAGACCTTGGCGGTGTAACTCGTGCTCGTGATTTAGCTGACCGCATTGGTGCGCCAATCGCAATTATCGAGAAAAAACGTCCTGAGCCAGGCGTAGCAAAAGTTATGAACCTTATTGGCGATGTAAAAGGTAAAAACTGTATCATAGTTGATGATATTGTAGATACAGCAGGCTCTCTTGTAGAAGGTGCTAAAGCATTAGAAGAATTTGGTGCTAAATCTGTTATGGCCGCTGTTACCCATGCTGTATTAACAGATCCAGCAAGTGAACGCATTGCAAACTCCAATATTAAAGAGCTTATCGTAACAAATACAATGCCATTACCAGAAAATTGCAAATTAGACAATGTAACGCAATTATCTGTAGCTCCATTATTGGGTGAAGCAATTATGCGTATCTTTCATGAAGTTTCAGTAAGTAATTTATTTGATAAATAATAGGTGATTCTTGAAATTAGTAGTAGGCCTTGGTAATCCGGGCAAGCAATATGAAGCGACAAAACATAATATTGGATTTATGGTTATCGATGCCATTGCAGACAGCGTGTCTCACACGCCTTGGAAAGAGGAACAACGTGCAGAGGTGTGCAGTATTACTGTAGATGGTGAGAAGGTATTGCTTGTTAAGCCACAAACATTTATGAATGCTAGTGGTGAATCTGTAGGGCCATTGATGCGGTACTATAAGATTGATCCATCTGATGTGTATTGTATTTATGATGATATGGATTTACCGGTAGGCAAATTACGTATTCGACCAAATGGTAGTTCTGGTGGGCATAATGGGATTAAATCCTTAATCTCTCATATAGGCACAGAAAACTTCCCACGTTTCCGCGTCGGCATTGGTCGTCCATTACCGCAATGGACTGTCATTGATCATGTGTTAGCACCATTTAGTGAAGAATCACAAGAGAAGGTACAAAAGGGTATCAAGGATACAGTGAAAGCCGTATTAGGTACTTTAGAGGTGGGTATCGATAAAGGGATGAATCAATTCAATCCTAAGCGTCGCCCACAGCGATAAATAACATGCATAAGGGCATGAGTCTCATAGAGATTCATGCCCTTTTTACGAGGTATAGATGAGTAATCAAGAAAAAATGCCCTTTGTAGAGGCTTTAGAATCATATAAAGAACAACACTTTGTGCCTTTTCATACACCAGGTCATAAGATTGGTATGGAGGCTCCTCAATTACTAAAGGATTGGATGGGACCGGCCTTACCTTATGATTTAGGTGTTATGTATGCTCTAGATGATTTACATGAACCTGAAGGGGAATTAAAAGAGGCTCAAGAGTTAACAGCTGAGCTATATGGTGCTGATTGTTGTTGGTTTTCTATTAATGGGACTACGGCCTTAATTGAAGCTATGATTATGGGAACAGTAGGCCCTGATGAAACGATTATTATTCCTCGAGAATCACATCGTTCCGTTATTAGTGGCTTAGTGTTATCTGGTGCTAAGCCTGTCTATATGGATTGTCAATTTGATGAGCGTTGGGGTATTCCTTTAGGTGTATCGTTGGACGATGCCGTTAAAACTATGGATGCACATCCAGAGGCGAAGGCGATCCTCTTGGTGTATCCAAACTATTATGGTGTAGGTGTAGATATTGTAAATATTGTAAAAGAAGCACATAAACGAGGGGTGATTGTTCTTGTTGATGAAGCTCACGGACCTCATTTACCATTTTCAAAAAATTTACCTATCGAAGCCATTGCAGCAGGTGCAGACTTAGTAGCACAAAGCACACATAAATCGGTAGGATCTTTGACACAAACATCTTGGCTATTAGGGCAAGGTAAAAGAATTAATAAACGTCGTATTACACAAATGCATCAAATGTTACAAAGCACGAGTCCTAATTATATCTTTCTTGCATCCTTAGATATGGCGCGCCATCAATTGGCCACAGCAGGTGAAGACCTAGTTAGTCGTACCGTAGAATTGAGCCGATATTTACGTAATGAGCTACATAAGATTTCTGGCATTACTACCATGGAATATGCAGATATTCAAAATCGAGTGGTAAACTATGACTGTACAAAGGTACTTATCGATGCGAAAAATCTAGGTCTAACAGGTGTTGCGTTTGAACGGATGTTACGGAATCATCGTATTGAGGTAGAGTTAGTACAGGCTCATCATGTGTTAGTACTCATTACTATTGGTGATACAAAAGAATCTGTAACAGCTCTTATACAAGCTGTACAAGCTATTAGCAATACGGTGTTATGCAAATCCCTTGAATCAAGCCATAAAGAGGATGAGAATTTGAAAGATTGTAGCAAAGATTCAGCAGTATTGCCAGAGCCTATCGTTGGTGTAACTCCTCGTAAGGCGATGTATGCAAATCGAGAACAAGTGCGATTACGAGATGCACTTCATCGTATAGCTGGCGAGACTATTGCTTACTATCCACCTGGAATTCCTTGTGTAGCTGTAGGTGAAGTAATTAGTGAATCTGTGTTACAATATATAGAGAATCGTAAAGCTTTAGGTTATGTACCAAATGGGGCTGATGATATGTCATTAGAAACAATTTGGGTGTTACAGGAGTAAGTATGGGGACTTTGATCATTTTAGAAGGTGGAGATGGTAGCGGTAAAGCAACGCAAACTAAATTATTAGTAGAGCGTCTAACTAAGGAAGGGTATGCAGTTAAATCTGTAAGCTTCCCAAACTATGATAGCGGTGCGGCTATGCCAATAAAAATGTATCTTGCTGGAGAGTTTGGTAAAGATGTACATGATGTAAATCCTTATGTGGCAAGCTCCATGTACGCTATTGATCGATTTGCTTCCTTTAGAACTGATTGGGAAGAGTTCTATAAAAATGGTGGTATCATCATTGCAGATCGTTATACTACATCTAATATGGTGCACCAAATGGTAAAATATGACAATCAGAAGGAACGTACTGCATTTTTAGATTGGCTTGAAGACTTTGAGTTTAATAAATTCGGCTTGCCTACACCTGATGCGGTATGTCTCTTAGATATGCCTCTTGAAGTGAGTGAAGCTCTTATGGCAGAGCGCACTGGTAAAACTGGCGGTAATACAGGGGATATTCATGAGGGAAATCATCAGTATTTAGTAGCTGTTCACGATGCCTATGAAGAGCTGGTAGAACGCTACCAATGGCACCGTATTCCCTGTGCAATTAAAGATAAGGCTAATCAATATGCGTTACGCACCATTGAAGAAATTCATAACGATGTATACCAAGCAGTAGTAAATTTACTACCTTAGGATAGGGCGACTCTTTTAAAAGTCGCCTTTTTCTTATATAATATTAATATTGAGCATGTATTGATAGGAGGGGCTATGACATATTTTGATTCTATAATTGGTCAAGATTCGATCAAGGCACACCTATCGGAACTTGTAAGTCGTAATGCATTACCACATAGCCTTTTATTTTATGGTGAAGCAGGTCTTGGCAAGCTAGATATGGCTATAGGTCTTGCATCTCTATTGTTGGGACGTCAAGTGTTTTCTCAACCTAAGGGTGAAGCGTATTTAGCTGATGTAAAAGAAGCGCGTCTTGCTAATGGTGAGACGGAGAAACGCATCGAAGCAGAAGGCTTGCCTATCTATATGGATAAGGGAGATGCCTTTTGGATTCGTCCTATGAAGACGACCTTAAAGGTAGAGCAGTGGTATTCATTATTGCAAGATCATCTGTCTGTGGCAGGTAATGGCAATCGCGTTGTCATTGTGGAGGACTTTCACACGGCCAATGCAGTCATGGCAAATGCCATGCTAAAAACTATTGAAGAGCCGCCTGAACAGGTGTATTTCATCATAATTACGAACAAGATTAACACTGTGTTACCAACTATCATATCTAGATGTATGGGTGTAGGCTTTAACAGTGTTGATATAGATACGATTCGCACGGCTCTCGTAGAGCGTGGCATCACTGGTGATATTGAGCAGGCTTTATTAGCCGGTCATGGTAATCCACAGTTAGTAGAAAAATTGGCTACGCAAGGTCGCATTGAAATGCTAGAGTTAGCTGTTAAGGTAATGGATATTCTCGCCTTTGAAACTCGATGGTTTGCTATGATTTCCTTAGCTTGTGAAAGTTTGCCTCGTGAAAGCCTAACAGAATTGATGCACTGGTTGCGCCTCGTAAGTAGAGATATGATGGCTCTTAAGATGGGTGCACAAGATGGACAATTACAAGTACCTATGTACAAAACTCAATTATTACGATTATTACCGCGCTGGTCTATGCAAGCATTGGCTAAGGTTATTACCGAAACATTGCAAGCAGAACGGGCTTTGCGTTTACATATAAAAACCGCTCTCGTGGTGGACGGTCTTTGTATCGCCCTTCATGATGCTCGGGAGGAGGACTAAATGCTAACCATAGTTGGCGTACGCTTTAAAAAGGCGGGGAAGATTTACTATTTTCTGCCTGAACAATTAGAACTATCCGTTGGTGATGGGGTTATCGTTGAGACTGCACGTGGCGTCGAATACGGTACTGTTGTTATCGGCCCTAAAGAGGTCTTTGAAGACACTGTTGTAGCTCCTGTTAAGCCTGTTATTAGAAAGGCAACACCAAAGGACTTAAAACAAATCGAGAAGAATAAAGAGCGCGAAGAAAAAGCCTTTGAAATTTGTCTCGAAAAAATTGGTAAACGTAAGTTGCCGATGAAACTCATCAATGTGGAATACACATTTGATATGAATAAAATTATATTCTTCTTTACAGCGGATGGTCGTATCGACTTCCGTGAGCTTGTTAAGGATTTAGCCACCGTATTTAGAACACGTATTGAGTTACGCCAAGTAGGCGTTCGTGATGAGGCTAAGGTCCTAAATGGTATCGGCGCTTGTGGTCGACCTTTATGCTGTTCTAATTTCTTAGGTGATTTCACACCGGTTTCTATTCGCATGGCTAAGGATCAAAATTTGAGCCTAAACCCTACGAAAATTTCTGGTGTATGTGGCCGCTTGATGTGCTGTCTTAACTATGAAGATGATTTATATAAAAAGGGTGGCGATCTATATGTTAAGAAGGAACGCCCTCAAGCTCCTCAAGATGTAGCACCTCCTGGGATTGGTAAAGAGGTCGTTACCGATGAAGGTATTGGTAAGGTCTTAAAAGTAAATCACCATAAACATACTGTGAAGGTACAGCTTGAAGCGGGTCGTACCATCGATTTAAAATGGTCCGAGGTGGCATTGCCTGATGAATGATCAAGAACGACTTGATGATTTAATTATCGATGGCTTACAAATTTATCAACGGACGGATATGTTTCGCTTTTCCTTTGACGCCATTGCGCTCATTCACTTTTGCCAGTTCAATGGTCGTCATTCCTAT
>CAKPSA010000033.1 GCA_934183145.1 uncultured Veillonella sp. | reverse complement strand
GGTGATCCTATTTACCCACGTTTTGAAATTCCTGAAATGGTAGAGGTTGTTGTGGAAGAGACAGTTGAAGAAACTGTAGATACATCTAATATTCCACCATTAAAAGAAAATATTACGTATGATGACTTTGAAAAACTAGATCTTCGTGTAGCAAAAGTTGTAAGCTGTGAAAAGGTTCCTAAGTCCAAGAAATTATTGAAATTCGTATTGGATATCGGTGTTGAAGAACGTACGGTATTAAGCGGTATCTCTCAATATTACGAACCAGAAACTATGGTTGGTAAAAAGGTAATTTACTTGGCTAACTTGGCTCCTAAGAAGATGATGGGTATTGAGTCTTATGGTATGATTCTATCTGCATCTGATTGGGAAGAACATTTAGAAGTAACCAATATCGAATCTTTACCGGCAGGAAGTGTGGTTAAATAATGAAACTCTTTGATACACATGCTCATGTAAACGACGGTCGTTTTGATAATGATCGTGATGAGATGCTACAAGCCTGCTTTGATGCAGGCGTAGAATACATTATGATTCCAGGTGTTGATAGAGGCACTGTTGAATCTGGACTAGCTTTGGCAAAACAGTATGACCGTCTTTACGCTGCTGTAGGTACACATCCTCATGAATCAAAAGATTTTACAGAAGAAGACTATGAGTTCTATAAGGATCAAGCCCTTAATAATGATAAGGTACGTGCTATCGGTGAAATTGGATTAGATTATTACTATGATTTTTCTGACCGTGAAACACAGAAACGAGTATTCATTCGTCAATTAGAGCTTGCTCGTGAAGTAGATTTACCAATTATCATTCATGACCGCGATGCGCATGGCGATATTATGAATATCTTGCGCAATGAAGGTAAGGATAATTGGGGCATTTTCCATTGTTATTCTGGTAGCTGGGAAATGGCAAAGGAAGCTATTAAATTAGGATTCTACATATCCTTTGCGGGACCTGTGGTATTCCCTAAATCTACAAACCTTAAAGAAGTTGCGAAGCAAGTTCCAGTAGATAGAATTCTTATTGAAACAGACTCACCATATTTGACACCACCACCATTTAGAGGCCGTCGTAATGACCCAAGCAAGACTCAGTTTGTAGCAGAGGAAATTGCTACTCTTAAAGGTATTGATGTAGATGAGTTCTGTGAGATTACTTATAATAATGGTAAACGTGTATTCGGTATAGATTAATTTTAATGCCAGTAAACATGATTATTAGTAAATAGAATATTGGTACAATTTTAATTGTCTTAGCTTTAGCTATTTGAATATATGCTAAGAAAATATAGATCTATAAATTATAAAACGCGATTCTCCCTCAGCGGTGAGAATCGCGTTTTTCTATGGTATACTTAAGTATATTCATACTGAATAGTAGTAAGATGAGGATGGCAGCATGAAACGTATTGCATTTATAGATTTAGGGTCCAACTCCGTTCGATTTGTCATTTATGAGATTTCTAAGACGGGTAGTTATCGTCTCATATATCAAGAGAAAGAGAGTGTCCGCTTAAGTGAAAATATGTGGGGTACTCATGAGTTAACGAAAGAGGCTATGGAGCGTTCTTTGCGTTCTCTAAAAGGTTTTGTTCACATGGCTGATGCTATGGAGGTAGATACTATAAAAGCTGTTGCTACGGCTGCAGTACGGTTAGCAAAAAATGGAGATGCTTTTATTAAAGCCGTAAAAGAACGAACTGGACTTGATTTAGAATGTATTGCAGGCGAAGAAGAGGCTCGGCTCGGGTTCCTTGGAGTTATCAATACAATTGGCCTAAAAGATTTTATTATCTTTGACTTAGGTGGTGCTAGTACAGAGGTAACGCTAGTAAAAAATCGACATATCGTGAATGCTGTTAGCCTACCTATAGGGGCACTCACATTAACAGGAACCTATCAAAAGGGAGCTGAGTTTACCCCTAAAGAACTAGAAAAAATGACGAAGGCCATAAAGAAAACTATTAAGGAACATTCATGGCTTCATAATATAAAACTACCTCTGTTAGGCATTGGCGGTACAGCTCGTAATATTGCTAAAATAGATCAACGTAAGCTATCATATCCCATTACGAAACTACATAACTATGAGTTGCCATATCATAGATTTCACGAAATCTTAGAAGATGTAAAGGGTAAATCCTTAGAGGCCCGTAAAAAAATTAGTGGCCTATCATCTGAGCGTGCCGACATAATTATTGCTGGACTCACCATAGTGGATGAGCTTTTTAATTATGTTAATACAAAGACTCTTGTTGTGGGCGGTTGTGGATTGCGTGAAGGTTTGTTTTACGATTATTATGGAAATCATTATTTAGGGGGACAGAATATTATTGATGATATTCTCGTTCATTCTGCGGAGAATGTACTGCTAGGTATGACAAAGCATGAGCTTGTGCATGCCAAGTTCATTACGAAATTAGCTACCAATTTATATGATGCATTAGAACCACTCCATAAAGCAGATAAGAATTTTAGACGATGTTTGATTGCCGCTGGATTATTGCATGATATAGGTAAACGAGTTAATTATTATAGTCATGCTCGTCATGGCTGCTATATGCTCGTCAATAGTAATTTATATGGGATTTCTCATGTTGAACAGGCGTTTAGTGCCTTCTTAGTCATGAATTCTCATGGGTTGACGCCAAAAGAATATAAGAATTTCTTATATGGTAAATTGTTAGATCAAGAACAACGTCTATTAGGTCAAAAGCTTTCTATTATTTTAGCTATTGCAGAGGCTCTTGATGAAAGTCATGAACAATTTATCAAGCATTTAGAGGTAAATATTAAATACACTAGTGTAGAAATAAAAGTATTCTACTTAGAAGGGCGTGATGTGAGTGTCACAAAAGCTGCTGTAGAAAAACTTTTAAAATCATTCAAAAAAGAATTCAAGAAATCCTTAGAAATAGAATGGCATGAATCTCGTAAGGAGGCATAATGACATTACCTAAAACATTACGATATGCAGTACTACATGTGGGATCCAGTAGCATGAGTATTACCATATTAGAATATAAAGGCATAGATGATGTACGTGTTATCGATTATGCGGCGAGGGAAGTAACCTTTGGGGAGGAATTATTTCAAACATCTCGTTTGAGCTTTAAAACAATTGAGGAAATCTGTCATATTTTAAAGGGGTATAAGCAATTAATGGCAGATTATGGTGTGAATCGTTCTAAGCTATATGGTACTACAGTAATACGCGAAGCGGCTAATCGTCGTAGTATTCTAGATCAAATTTATATTCAAACGGGGATGCGCGTTGAGGTCATCGACATGCCGAAAGAGGTATATTACAAATATGCTTTGTTATATTACAAGATGACACATCAATACAAACTGACAGATCCTACTAAGGCAACATTATTTTTGGATATCACCTCTGGAGGGGTAGGCTTAACAGTTTGGCGTGGTGAAAGTTTGCTGTTCCAACGCAATATGCATAGTGGTTCCTTGCGGGTTATGGAGTCATTTAATCGAAATCAACGCTCCTCTATATCATTCCCAAGGGCTATTACAGAATACTTACATCGTATGATTGGTCCCCTCCGTGAAGAATTACAAACTTTTAATATTGATAGCATCGTCTTATCAGGTGATGAAGCGCAATATATGACTCATTTAATGGGGCAAGAAAATAATAAAGAAGACATTATTACTGTTGAACCAGAACGATTCAAAGGGCTTATCAATTCTTTTGACGGTGTAACCGCTACTAAGTTGATGAATCGCTATAAATTACCTGAATACAAGGCTAATATTTTGATGCCTACTATGATTTTATTTAATGAAATTATAACGGCTATAGAGCCTAAATCATTAATTTTTAGTAGCTTTTCATTCTCTCAAGGTATTAGTTGGTTCTATGGTGTAGAAACTGAGAATAATCCATTTATGTATCAATTACGCGAACAAAATGCACAGTTAGCTCGTGCTGTTGCCGCAAGATATCATACAGATAGAATTCATGATGCCGAGGTAGAGCGATTTAGTTCTTTATTCTGTAAGGCTTTACGTCATAAAGGATTACCAGAACGGTGGGGTTATCTATGTCGTATTGCAGCAATTCTTTGTTCTGTAGGCAAGTTCGTTAATTTACGAAATCATGGAGAGCATGCGTATCACATTGTAATGGGAACCGATATATTTGGGCTTTCAGAAGAAGAAAAACAAGTGGTTGCTAATGTTGTATATTACCACTACAAGGGAACTCCAAATGATGATGATGCGTATTTCAATGCTTTAACAGAATTACAAAAAATTCAAGTTACCAAGCTGGTAGCCATCATTCGTGTCGCTTGTGCGCTTGATGCGGGGAGTAATCAAAAAATCTCTGAAGTTACATTAGAAGAACGAGATAATGTCCTATATGTATTTTGTCGAACTAACGAAGATATTTCCTTAGAATGGTGGACCTTTGACCGTGATTCAGAATACTTTACAGAAGTGTTTGGTATGGAAATCGTACTAGTAAGGGGAGGGGATCGTCATGTTCAGTAATGCAAAGTATTATTTTAACCGTGAATTGTCTTGGTTAAAGTTTAATCAGCGCGTCCTATTAGAGTCTATTGATACAAATACTCCTTTATTAGAACGACTTCGATTTATTGCTATTGCTAGTTCTAATTTAGATGAGTTCTTTATGATTCGCGTGGCTGGGTTACGTCATCAAGTGATCAATGGTATTGTTAAGTATGATGCAGCTCATATGGATGCTAAGGCACAGTTAAAGGCTATCGATGAATCTGTACAGCGACTTGTATCAATGCAAAGTACATATCTAAAGAATGTATTGTCTGAATTGGAATCTCACGGATTTTATTTTACCTATCCAGATCAGTTAGATGTAAAGTCAAAGGCTTGGTTACGTCACTATTTTGAAGAACATATTTACCCTGTTGTAACACCTCTAGCCGTTGATTCCGGACATCCATTCCCATTTTTAACAAACCATACTATAAATGCCATTGTACGAATTTTTCAAGTATTGCCAGATGGTACGAAAGACTATAAAATTGCAATCTTACCAATTCCGTCTGTACTAAATCGTATCATTGAAATACCGAGTCGTAGCAATAAAGAACATCGTTTTGTGTATTTAGAGGACGTTATTACGTATTATGCGACCCAATTTTTCCAAGGTTATGGTATTGAAGATTTTATGGTGTTCCGTATAACTCGTGATGCGGATCTAGAAATCGATGAAGAAGAAGCAACAGATTTGCTGTCTGAAGTAGAAGCATCCTTACGTCGTCGACGTCGTGGTGATGCAGTACGATTAGAAGTATGTGGTGATGTAAAGGACAATCTATTGGACTTTGTGCTCACTAGTGTTGAATTAGACCCAAAGGATGTATACCGTATTGATGGTCACCTTGACTGTCGTATGTATTTTGATTTTTGCAACTATCCAGGACTTGATCATCTTCGCTATACACCATTTGAACCTAAACTTCCAAGCGAATTGGTTGATCATGAAGGTGAAAGCTTATTCTCTGTTATTGGAAAGCAAGATGTATTTGTTCACCATCCTTTTGAGTCTTTTACGGTTGTAGAACAATTTATAGCACAAGCAGCTATTGATCCAGATGTATTGGCTATTAAACAAACCCTATATCGCGTCAGTGGTGATTCACCTATTATTGCTTCGCTTATAAAAGCGGCCGATAATGGTAAGCAAGTGACTGTACTTATGGAGGTTAAAGCTCGCTTTGATGAAGAAAATAATATTCATATGGCACGGCGCCTAGAAAAGGCTGGTTGTCATGTTATTTATGGGTTGAAAGGGCTTAAAACTCACTCTAAGATAACCATGGTTGTTCGTAGGGAAGATACAGGTATTAGGCGTTATGTTCATCTAGCTACAGGTAACTATAATGGTAAGACAGCTCGAATGTATACGGACTGTGGCATATTTACATGTAATGATGAATATGGTGATGATGCATCTCGTTTCTTTAATTTAATTTCAGGTTATTCCGATCCTCCAATCTGGAATAAATTTATTGTAGCCCCTTTAAATTTGCGGGAAAAAATAATGGAATTAATTGACCGAGAAATAGAGTTTGCTAAACAGGGAGAAGAGGCATATATTATTGGGAAAATGAACTCTTTGCTCGATAAAGAAGTTATAGCTAAACTATATGAAGCTTCAGCTGCAGGTGTTCGTATTGATCTTATTGTTCGTGGTATTTGTACATTACGTCCTGGTATTACAGGGGTTAGCGATAATATAACGGTTCGTTCTGTGGTGGGGCGTTTCTTAGAGCATCATCGTTTATTCTATTTCCGTAATGGGGGAAATGAAAGTCTATTCTTATCGAGTGCTGACTGGATGCCACGAAATTTAAATGAACGTGTAGAACTTATGATTCCTATTGAAGATAAACGACATAAGGAGCGTGTTAAAGGTATTTTGGATTTATATTTAGAAGATACTTTAAAAGCTCATATTATGAGAGCAGATGGTTCATACCGTAAAATTAATGATAGAGAACATCCGATTTCTGCTCAAGAAGAACTTATGAAACAAGCTATTGCCTGTGAGCATAAGGAGTCGATGACGGTAATTGAGCGGTTACAACCAATGTTAAAGATGAATAAATGATGAAATTCATACATAGTGTTAAATGATGAATTTTAATACATTTATAAAATAGTAAAAAAGCCTGTTTTTACAGGCTTTTTTACATGTATATATATTTAAAAATGAGGTGAAAATGAAATTTTCTAATATGTTGAAAATTTTGGTAACAATTCAAAAACACATAAAAATACAATTTTAATTATAAAAAAACCTCATATACTATATATGGTAGTGGTATCGTATATATGTACACAATTCGGAATATATTGTATAGTATTAAAAATTATCGATATGTATGTATACAGTGGACTTTTGAGGAAAATATAGAATTTTAAAATGTTAAAAAACTAGTATTTATAAATGTTTGTGTACTATTGTTAACCTTTTGTGTTTGACAGGTTGTATCTATCTGTAGTAGAATGATTACATTACAGGAGGGATTACAATATGAGAATTCATAAGACACACAAACGATATATTTCGTCTGTTGTTGCAGGATTGATTGTAACAGCTGTAACTATGACAGGTTTTTCTTATAATGATAAAACCGTTACCGTTATGGTAGATGGTGCAGCACACACTGTTAGAACGCATTTAAATTCTAACGAAGGTATCGTACGCGATGCTGGGGTTAAATTAAATCCAAATGATAAAGTTATTTCCAGCTCAGCATCTGTTCAAAATGGTACAACATTAACTGTTGTACGTGCCATTCCAGTTTATGTAACTGTTAATGGTAAGACTAGAGCTGTTTTCACTACAGAAACAACTGCACAAGGCGTTGCTAATGAACTTGGCTTTAAAATGCCTAATTATGCTGTAGTAGGTGATGCAAATGGTTCTGTATTAAGTGGTACACATATTACAATTGCACAAGTAACAAGCCGTTCCTTGTCTACAGTAGATCAAGAAATTGCTATTCAAGTAATTCGTCAAAAAGATGATACAATGGCACAAGGTGAAGAAGAGGTTGTTCAAGTTGGTCAACCTGGTTTAGAACGAGTGCAACGTGAAACATTATATAGTAATGGTACGGTTATTAAAACAAATGACGTATCTAAAGTGACACAACGCGAAATGGTACCTACTATTATTAAAGAAGGTACTCGTGAAGTGACTACATCTCGTAATATTGCTGGCCGTTCATCTCGTGCTATCGTAATGGAAGCTTCTGCTTACCTTGCTGGCGATGGTGATGGTGCTGGTATTACGGCTACAGGTGTTCCTGCAGTACGCGGTATTGCAGCGGTTGACCCAGATGTTATCCCATTGGGTACACGCTTATTTATCCCTGGTTACGGTGAAGCTATTGCTGCCGATACAGGTGGTGCCATTGTGGGTAATAAAATCGACCTTGTAATGGACTCTTATGGCGAGGCTATGGACTTTGGTCGCCAAGACGTTACAGTGTACGTATTGGACTAATATAATAATTTAGAGGATATATCCATTAGGTATATCCTCTTTTTTTTGAAGCTTAAGCTTAGTAAGCAATCACAGTAGATATAGTAAAAGGACGCCTTATAATTAAGGCGTCCTTTTTTAGTCTTCAATATATGGAATTAGATATTCGTATTTTGTACCTTTTAATTCATCTTTAGGGATAAATCGTAAGGCAGATCCATTGATACAGTAGCGAAGTGATCCATTAGGTCCATCTTCAAATACATGGCCTAAATGAGCATTACCAATGCGGCTGCGTACTTCGATACGATTCATGCCATGAGAGTCATCTTGATAATATTTAATAACATCCTTCGCAATTGGCTTTGTGAAACTCGGCCAACCACAGTGAGATTCAAATTTATGAGCAGAAACGAAGAGAGGCTCTCCTGTAGTAATATCTACATAAAGACCTGCTTTAAATTCATCAGTTAACTCATGACTGAATGGTGCATCTGTAGCAGAGTTTTGTGTAACTTCAAACTCTTGTGGAGATAAAGCCTTGAGCTCTTCCTCAGAAGGCTTATTATAGGCGTTGTCATCTACAAGTGGTTCATCAGAAAGACCTAGTGGAATGTGACAATAGCCAGTAGGGTTTTTATCTAAGTAATCTTGATGATATTCCTCTGCAGAGTAGTAGTTAGATAGAGGTAATACTTCAATAGCAAATGGCTTTCCTTCGAAGGATTGAGCACGAGCTAAGGTACTTTCAATAATAGCTTTGTCGGCTTTATCTATATAGTAAATACCAGTTCGATATTGAATGCCTACGTCGCCACCTTGTTTATTAACGCTGAATGGATCGATGGCGCGTAAGAAATATTGAATTAAGTGATCTAAGGAAAGTACATTTGCATCGTATGTAACCTTTAGTGCTTCCACGTGACCACTATCATGACAAACATCTTCATAACTTGGGTTTTCCGTAGGACCATTGGCATAGCCTACTTCAGTGGAAATGACACCGGAGATTTTTCTGATATACCCTTGAAGGCCCCAGAAACAACCGCCTCCTAAATATATAGTATGTTCATTCATTTAATCACCCCAAACTTCGTGAGCTATTTCTTTAACTAATGCAAGTTTAGCCCATTGTTGTTCTTCAGTCAATTGGTTACCAATTTCACAAGATGCAAAGCCACATTGAGGGGATAGGCAAAGTCTATCGAGTGGAATATATTGGGTAGCTTCTTTGATGCGTTCTTTGATAACTTCTTTATCTTCTAATTCTGGTCGTTTAGACGTAATCAAGCCTAATACAACCTTTTTATTAGGGGATACTTCGCGCAATGGCTCAAAGCCACCAGAGCGATCATCGTCAAATTCTAAGTAGTAAGCATCTACATTTTCTTTTGCGAATAGAATTGGTGCAACTGGTTCATAACCACCGCTAGCAGCCCAAGTAGAGTTATAATTACCACGGCATACATGTGTAGTGAATGCCAAGTCATGAGGGTGCCCTTCAAGTGCCAAGTTATTTAAGCGTAGGTATTTAGCTGTTTCACCTTCGATAGTGACGCTTTTATCTTTTTGGCGACCAGTCCAGTAAGCGTGGTCACAGCACATACCCCAAGTGCAATCGTCAAATTGGATGTTGCGGCAACCTGCTTCATAGAGGTCTTTAATTACTTGGCGGTATGCAGCAGCAATGTCTTGAATTAATTCTTCTAAGTCAGGATAGAAGGAGCGTGTAGTGATACCATTATCTTCGCGGAATAGTTCAGCTAAGAATTGGGATGGAGCTGGGATAGTTTGACGTGCTGTAGTATGCTCATCTTCAAATTGTTTTACGAACTTGAAATGCTCTACAAATGGATGGTTAGTACCTGTAATTTTACCAGTAAGGGCGAGGGAGCCAGGTGCTGTTTCTTGACCAACGAATTTGTAACCGTGTTCAAGTTCAATTTCTTTTACGCCATTAAATCCCCACATGAAATCTAAGTGCCAGTATGCACGGCGGAATTCACCATCAGTAATAACAGGAAGGCCTGCAGCTTTTTGTTTTTGAATGAGGTCTGTGATGAGACGATCTTCCACCGCTGTTAGTTCTTCTCTAGTAATATTTCCTTTTGTAAAAGATTCACGAGCTTCTTTTAATTCTGCTGGGCGTAGGAAAGAACCTACGATATCAAAATGGAATGGTGCTAATTGTTTGGACATAATTAAAATCCTCCTTATATAAACGGTAAAACCGATAAATTCGATAGGTTTATTATAACTAAGTCTGAGTATATATAAAAATATCAATATATTAATGTTGTATATAGCTTTAAGTTATATTAGATGGAAGAATTTGGAATTTTAGTTATATCAAGATATGAAAATAATATACTGTATCTATTCCACTGTATAGTAGCCTATACTTTCGTAGGGACTATTGTATAGTTTTGAGGTTTGTACATATGCTAAAAAGCACTCTCCTAATGGAGAGTGCTTTTTTGTGTAGTTGAAGTATTGTATAGAATTTTCTGAATTAATACTAGATGTATTATACTATTACTCGTTTGTTTCAGGTAATTGAATATGTCTGCCGTAGTTACCTACGTATTGTTCTAAGGCGTGGATATATTCTTGCCCTAAGCGACTACGATGCATTTTGTTATTAGTAATGTAACCGATATGCATTAAACCTTCTTCTGCAAGAGGAACAGAAATGATATTTTCACCATTTACTTCCTCATCTATTACGCCACTAGATACGGTATATCCATCTAGACCTAGCAATAAACTAAAGAGGGATGCTCGATCGCGAACACGGATATGTTTTGGTCGTACAACGGTACTAAATATTTCTTCAGAGAAGTAGAAGGAGTTGTGATCACCTTGTTCAAAGGAAATATAAGGGTATTCTTCAAGTTCATCCATAGAGACTACATCCTTATTTGCTAAAGGATGATTTTTGCCGATAAAGATGTGAGGATGAGCCGTAAAGAGTTCTGTAAAGGTCAATTCATTGGTGTGAATTAATTTTTCTAATACAGGGCGATTAAAATCATTATAATAGAGTAATCCAATTTCACTCTTCATATGAGCTACGTCATCGATAATCTCGTAGGTTTGTGTTTCACGCAAAGATACATCATATTGGTCGATGCCTGCGCCTTTTAAAAGTTCTACAAATGCATTCACTGCAAAGGAGTAATGTTGGGTAGAAACAGAAAATTGTTTTTTACCACCGCTTTGGCTTTTATATTGCTCTTCCAATAAAGCTGCTTGTTCTAATACTTGGCGTGCATAGCCGAGGAAACGTTCCCCCTCTTTAGATACAGTAATCCCTTTATTGGTACGGTCGAAAATAGTGATGCCCATTTCCTTCTCTAATTCCTTAATAGCCTTTGTTAGACTTGGTTGAGAGACGAAGAGTCGTTTAGCAGCTTCACTAATACTACCTATATTTGCAATTGTTGTGACATATTTTAGTTGTTGTAAGGTCATAATGGCCTCCTTTTATATATTACACTACTATACTACTCGATTATAAGTATTTAAGCAATGTTATATATATGTTACAATGTACTAATAGAATAAAGGAGGACCTATGCTAAAACAAGTCATCGTCGTAGAAGGAAAATCTGATATACAGCGTATTGCACAAGCCGTTGAAGCAGACTGTATTGCTACGGAGGGGTTTACACTTCGTAAAGGCGTTATTGATATGATTCGAGTAGCTTATGAAAAGCGCGGGATTATTATATTAACCGATCCTGATACAGCTGGGGAAAGAATTCGTCGTGTGTTAACAAAAAAATTCCCTAATGCGCAGCATGCTTTTGTTCCTCGTGATGAAGCCTTTGCAAATGATGATATTGGCATAGAACAAGCATCTCCAGAATCCATTAGAAAGGCTTTATCTACATTACATGTAGAATCCTTGGAATCATCTAACGAATTTTCTATGGTAGATCTAGTTCGTCATGGGTTATCAGGTATGCCAGATAGCGCTGCTCGCCGTGCAGTTATTGGCGCTAAGTTAGGCATTGGTTATGGCAATGGGAAACAGTTTTTATA
>CAKPSA010000032.1 GCA_934183145.1 uncultured Veillonella sp. | reverse complement strand
AACCTATTCAAGGAAACCTTGAAGGCGCTCGATGGTCATATCATGACTCGTGATACGTGGATGTACACCCGTCATAGTGCCCTTGAGTCCAAACCAGTTCAAGCATTTTATAGCTTTATGAAAACCTGGTCCAACACTAAAGCATAGTATCTATTCCTTTAATACATATAATATATTATGAAAGTGCAATAAAAACAAATTGCTCTTTTCTTTAGTATCCATAAATTTTGCTTATACCTCATATCTTAATATATGCAAAAAAAGAACCCGTCATGACACAAGGATCATGACGGGTTTTCTTTTATATAATTACTTTAATAATAGTGATTGTTAGGCTTTTACGAAGCCAGCCCATATAGAACTATAGTAACAACAACATAATCACTACTGTAGCAATAATACATGGTACAGCATTACGCTTCGCCATTTCCATAGGGTTAATACCAGCAAGGCCGGCAATGATGATACCTGCACCTGCTACTGGACTCATACTACGACCGATGCCAGCACCTAATTGGGCCATGGAGCCCAGTTGCATGATACCATACCCAAAGTCTGCTGCATGCGGTGTAACAGCACCGTTAAACGCAAGGGCTGCTGCATTACCAGAGCCAGAGATAACTGCCAATAAGAATGGACCAAAGGCAGCACCGATTTGAGCAATTTGTTGAGAGTTCTTCATGCCATCAATGAGTGCACTTGTAAGGCCGATGTACTGCATACCAGCTGTAAAGCACGCCGCTGCAGCCATGAGGCCTACTACATCGCACATGCCGTCGCCAGTACCGCGGAAGAATTTCTTAACTGCATCTGTTACATTAGGTCGTACCGCAATAATGCCGATAGCCGTACCAATTAACATGGACACAGGCACAGAAATTTCTGGGATCACTGCTACTTGTTTACTACCAAGTACGAGTAATACAAGTGGAATGATTGGAATGATGGCATATAAGTAATTTACCTTAAATTCTTTGCCTTCTTCTTCGTTAGCATCTTTCAATACATACCCTGTATGCTCTTTCTTAACGATAGCTACGATATTGAGTAAGATTGCTGCTACTACGATACCAATAATGGCTTGCATAGAGAAGCTAGCGATAACGGTCATAACGTCTTCACCTGCAAGTTGTGCTACTTGTGGGTTAAACATAAGGCCTGGGCTCAATGCACTACCCCAAGTACCTAAGAAAATAGCAGAGCCTGCCATTGCAGGATGCACACCAGAGCGAATAAGAGCAGGGATTAACAAAGCACCTACTGCAGCTGCACAGCCTGCTGCTGTAGGCAACGCAATGTTAATCAAGAACGTAATAATAACAGCACCAGGAATGATGATTTTAGTCATCTTTTTAAGGCCTGCAGAGATGAAATATACCATATGCTCTGTACATTTTGTATATTCCATAACATAACTAAAACCAAGTACGGTACAAATGGTTGGTACAAGCCCTGGATTTGTAAGTTCTTTTACAAAGGCTGTCGTACCAGCGCCAAGCTGACCACCAATAAAGCACATTAACAAGCCCGATAACAATAAAACGAGCCGTGTTTCAAACTGTTTAATAATGGCAATAAACGTCGCCACTACAATAACAATACCAGCAATAACCATAATCTCTCCAATCCGGGTATTCCCAACAAATAAAAAGTATTCTCTGCCATTCTATTACGGAATACACCCTTCTAACCACGTAAATATAATGTCTTAGCTAATTAACACAGATCTAACCAGATTATATCTAATACCATATTCCACAGAACTCAACCTAATTAAGCTCAGTACTTTCTAAGCTAAGTTTTCTAAGCACTGTATCCAATACCTTAGCGCCTGTAACGATGTCATCTATTTCCGCAAATTCAGCTGGATTATGACTAATACCTTCGCGGCATGGGATAAAAATCATCCCTGTTGGAACATCATCAGCCCAATGCATGGCATCATGACCAGCACCACTTGGCATAGTCATATAGTCTACACCTACAGACTTAACAGCCTCTTCAATTTCTCGAATCATAGCTGGATGCATCGCTACAGGATGATCCTGTGCAATAGGCTCAATCGTATAGGATAAGTCGCGTTTCTCTGCAGTAACATCAATAAATTCCTTAATGAGGGTAACTACAGAATCACGGGCCACCTTAGAAATACTGCGAATATCTACGCCCAGCTTAACCGCCCCAGGGATAACGTTCATCGCACCCGGTGTTACCTCCACAACACCAACTGTGCCTACCACTGGAGGCTCCTCTTGCATAGATGCAATTTCCTCAATGCCGAGGATAATTTTTGAAGCCCCACATAACGCATCATGACGCAAATTCATTGGTGTCGCACCACTATGATCTGCATTGCCACGGATGGTTACATAGAACCGCTCTGGTGCAGCAATCCCCGTTACAACGCCGATAGGTTTTGCTTCGTGCTCGAGCACCTTACCCTGTTCGATATGAATTTCTGTGAAAGACTTTACAGGTTGTTTATATTCCATATGCTCAATAGCATCTGGATTTAAATTACGTACTTTCAAAGCATCATACAAGGAAGTACCTTGTTTATCTACTAAGCGTTGTAAATCTTGCAATGTCAATTCACCACGCATAGCCTTACTACCTAATGTAGCAGCTCCAAAGCGACTAGACTCTTCACACATGAAGTCCACCACTGCAATGGTATGGTCATGTTCAAAACCATCATCAGTCATACTGCGAACCGCTTCGATAGCAGACAATACGCCTACAACACCATCATAGTTGCCCCCATTCGGCACGCTGTCCGTATGAGAACCAACCATAACAATCGGCAACTCAGGGTTTTTACCAACCTTATAGCCCATAACATTCCCGAAATCATCTATTTCAACAGTCAAGCCCGCATCAGTCATACGGTCAATAATATATTGGCGCCCCTTCCAGTCTGCATCGGTGAAAGCAAGGCGATTAATCCCCTCACCAGGTGCAGTCAACTGTGCCATAGCCTCAAAATCTTTAGCTAAATGCTCTCGTTGAATCATATAACACCTCACAATCCAATACTCACATTACATCTAATATATAGCACACTATACATATTTCGATGCATACATCTATATAGTTATGTGCCTATAGTTTGGATGTATGCATCACAATATCTCAATCAATATGTCCTATTTTAAATAGTGAGTTGCAATTGTACCTAATGCAACAATGCCGTTTAGCATGTCTTCTTCATCGATATCAAATAATGGATTATGATGAGGTGCTTTAATAGCAGAACCTAACACCATATATGTTGCTCGACCACCACGATCGATTACACGGTTCAAGAAGTAAGCGCAGTCTTCACTACCACCGCCGCTATAATCAAATGGCACCTCTTTAAAGATACCCAATGGTTCAATGATGGATTGCACCTCGCGAGCTAAATCATCGCTGATACGGCCTGCTGGTGTTTCACCTTGTTTTGTAATTTCAAAGGTACAGTCATGCATTTCTGCAGCACCTTTAATAATAGTTTTAGTGCGTTCAATCATGTAGTCATTGATTTCTGTAGTGGCGCCACGAGTTTCTAATTTAAGAACAGCTACGTCAGGTGTAACATTACGACCTGTACCACTTTCAAAAACGCCTACATTCATACGAGATGCACCTTGACTGTGGCGAGCAATGGCTTGTAAGTTAATAACTGCTGTACAGCCTGCAAGCATGGCATTTTGTGCTTTTTCTGGAGAGCCACCGGCATGGGAAGAATACCCGTGGAACACAGCATCAAGTTTTGTAGTCGCCAAGAATCCATGGTCACTACAAGCAAAGCAATTAGATAACTTTTCGTTAAAGCCAATGTGCATACCGAACATCAAATCTACGTCGTCTACTACGCCAGCCTCTACCATCGCTTTAGCGCCACGTACACCTTCCTCAGCAGGTTGGAAGATAAGTTTAATAGTACCTTTTAAACCATCCTTATGTGTAGCTATATATTCAGCAAGGCCAAGGCCCATTGTCATATGTGTATCATGACCACAAGCATGCATAGCTTTATCATGGCGAGAACGGAAACCATTCTTAGCAGGAATATGGTTAGATGCTTTAGATTCGATAACGTCATTGGAATCCATATCTGCACGGAATGCTACAACAGGACCATCATCACTGAACTTCATAGTTGCTACGATAGCTGTCTTACCATAGCCCATCTTCTCTACTAGCTCAGGATCAGCCCCTTCATCCATAGCACGAGCCATGGCTGCTTTCATAGCCTCTTCGCTAGGTAAGCCCATACGAGAATCTAAATCGAGTACATCTGCACCAAGTGCCACATCATAACCCAAGGCAATTAGCTTTTCAGCTACTTTAGCAGCTGAACGATATTCAAGCCAAGCTGGCTCTGGATACATATGAAAATCACGACGCATAGCGATAAAATCATCGCGGCGTTGTTGTACGAAATCTTTTACAGACATAGGAACCTCCTAAAAATTAATTAGTACTTACCTATTAACTATATGAATAGATAAGTAAATAGTCAACCAAACAGGTCATGTATACAAGATTTACATAAACACTGCTATATTTACATGGATGATATTATCTACATAGAGTTGCAACGAGTAGAGTTATTATTCAAGGTAGTCTTAACAAAATATATTGTTTTACAACCACAAAAAAGACACATATATCACGGAGCTGCATCTCATGATTTATGTGTCTTTATGTATCTATATATGTTCTTTTTATCTAGTTAATTTCTATTTTATTCAATTTTTCTAGCACTTGTCGTTTGATTTGTCGTTGCCGATCCCAAGCGATAATGAATACGGTAGCAATAATACAAATCATACCTATAATTCCGATAAAGGTAAATTCATTCCCCAATAGAGCCCAGCCAAATAGTGCTGCTGAAATCGGTTCCAATGATGAAAGTATAGAGCCTTGTACGGCGCCAATGAGGCGAACCCCTTCCATATAGGCATTAAAGGATACTACTGTGCCAAGTATGATGATGGCAAATAGCCCAAGCCAGGTCATGCCATCCCAAATGGCTTCCGATTCCACTTGTTGAAACATAGCTAAAGATAAAATACCACAGATAAACATGGCAAACCCAACAATGGCCGTAGTACCATATGTTTTTAATAGCTTTATAGGTTGCAATGTATATACACAAATACTGGCAGCCGATACAAGCCCCCAAAACAAGGCGTCTACATTAAAGTTTGAGAAATCTAGACCTTCTTGCATGACGATACATAGTATTCCCACCAAGGCTAATACAATACAGAAAAACTCTGGTACAGATGGCTTTTTAAAGTATCTCAAAAACAAATAGATAATGATCAGCGTAGGTGCAACATTTTGAAGGACCGTAGCAATACCGACTCCTGAAATGGCAATGGACTTGAAGTATGAGTACTGAGCTAAAGCAATACCTAAAATACCAAATACTAATAATTTCCCTATATCCTTAGGTTCTGTAAAGATAGCGAAAATACGCTTACCATCCCTTATATAAGCAAGTCCTATCGCCAATATACCTGCTATGAGTAAACGCGCTTCTAATAGCCACTCCACATTGATATGCTTTGCACTTTCAAGGAATTGTACAGATGTGCCTGAAAGCCCCCAAAGTAGGGTACCTAAAATGGTAAGGGCCATACCTTTCCATTGTTTTTCCTCCATATAACCTCCTATAACAACTACTTTCACATTATGTACAATCATAACAAAGAGGCCTCTAAGCCGCAATATGCAGCAGAGACCTCATATATTAATTACGTTTTTCTAGAGCAATAATAATAACAGTAGCGATGATCATGGCCATGCCAATTAGTCCTAATGCACTAAATTGGTTGTCTAAAAATGCCCATCCAAAGAAAGCCGCCGAAATCGGTTCAATAGATGACAAGATGGATCCTGGTACAGCACCTATGCGTTTAACCCCTTCTAAATAAGCATTAAAGGATACGATGGTCCCCAGAAAGACAACATTGAAACAGCCAATAACGGTCCATACATCCCACAAAGCATAGGAATTTGGTTGGTGGAACAAGATAGCCGCCACAATACCACTGAGGAGCATGCCAAAGCCTACAATTGGTAAGGTTCCATATTTATATAGTAAATCTACAGGAGAAACACTATATACAGCGACGCCTACAGCAGATAAGAGGCCCCACACGAGCACTGCAAGAGGGAAGCTTTCAAAAGAAAAGCCATCATTTCCCATCAGACATATTGTACCTACCAAGGCCAATATAACGGAAATAATCTCCCCTTTAGAGGGCCGTTTACCATAACGTGCTAGCATGTAAATAATAATCATGGATGGCGCCAAGTATTGGAGTACCGTCGCAATGCCAGCCCCAGCTAAAGCAATGGATTTAAAGTATGTATATTGGCACAAGGCCATACCAAATACGCCAAACACGATAAGGCCTACCGTATCTTTCAAACTACGAAAGACATCGAAGATCGCATTGCCATACTTAAACCACGCATAGATAACGGTTAATAGCCCAGCTGTAATTAATCGCATGGTAACGAGCCATTCTAGGTTCATACCCCGGAAGTTGCTTAGGAACTGTACTGATGCACCGGATACGCCCCATAAAACGGCACCTAATAGGGTTAGTAGAACACCGATAATTTCATACCGTTTCATAAGATTACTCGCCTAAGAGATCGACGTGCACTTTTACAACAACCTTACGAATTTTAATAGGCTTATCATTAACTGCTAACAGTGGTCTATGGATATCAGATGGGAAGAATACTGCATAATACCCTTCCGGACAGTGGATATGACCTTCATCAACGGATTCGTTTGGATAGAAATAGCAATCTCGTTCTGGATAAGATTCTAGCGGTTTAACAAGGCCTTTATCTACGAAAAAACCCATATTTTCTTCGCCACTCACCATAAATTGAATATCTACATAGTTGCGATGAGATTCCGGTTTTGTAGTTTCAAATAGCTTGGTTTCTACATCGTCCACATTGGCATACATCATGTCACCTTCAATGGCATGACGACCGCCTGGCAATGCTTTCAAATCTGTATTCTTTAAGAAATCTAAAGCTCGTACGATGGCTTTAGGATAGCCCATTTTTGTATAATCTGCAGTAATGCTAGAGAAAAACATATACGATATCCTTTCCCGATATATGAAAATAACACCTGATACATAAGCAATTATATTACCTTTAATGTTAGCACATATATACATAAAGGACTAGCCATTATACGCTCTATATAAGGCACATATATAGTAAAGTATATATAGTAAAAGCCCTCCATACACTACATATATGGAGGGCTCGTGTAAAATACTATTCAAATTTATGACTTACGTCAATTGTTATGCTATTAAGTTGTTACGATATGCAATTATCTATTCAGTTGTAGTGATTCTAACTGTATTTGATACAGTACGTGGACATGTTCTTAACTTTATTCTTGAGTCTTACGAGCAGCGATAATTTCTTCCGCTTGCTTATGTGGAACCTCTTCATATGTATAGAACTGACGGTTAAATACGCCTTGTCCTTGAGTGATGGAGCGCAATGCAGTCACATAGTCGGCCATTTCAGCCAATGGTACTTGTGCTTTAACAACAGAAATACCTGTTCTTTCACTTTGTTCCATGCCTAATACACGACCTCGACGGCTATTTAAATCACCCATGATGTCACCCATAAAAGCATCTGGTGCATACACGTTAACTTCATAGATTGGTTCTAATAGGACTGGTTTCGCCTTAGGAATTACATCCTTGATAGCCTGTGACGTAGCTACTTTGAATGCTAACTCTGAGGAGTCTACGCTATGGTAAGATCCATCCAAGAGTGTCACTTGCACGCCAATCATAGGATATCCCGCAATTAAGCCTTTTTCTAGGGTTTCTTTGGCACCCTTTTCCACTGCTGGTATGTATTGTTTAGGTACAGCACCACCAAAGATTTTGTCTACGAACGCAAATTCGGCACCATCATATAATGGGTCCACTTGAATCTTAACGTGACCATATTGACCATGACCGCCACTTTGTTTCTTATATTTAGACTCGGTTTCAGCGGAGCCTTTAATGGTTTCGCGGTATGGAATGTATGGAGTCACAAGTTTAGCTTGTACGCCATATTTACGATCCATTTTGTTGAGGATATGCTCGAGATGAACCTCGCCCATACAATCGATTTGTAGTTGACGGGCCTCAGCATTTTTCACTACTACGCAAGTAGGATCTTCTTCTGCTACTTTTAGAACAGCACCAGCTAATTTTTCCTCCTCACCTTTTTTCACAGGTTCTAATGCCACTGTGTATAGAGGTTGAGGGAAACGGATAGCATCGTATGTCACTTTAAAGTCAGGAGCAGTTAATGTATCGCCAGTCTTAGCATTAGCCAATTTCGGTATCACTACGATATCGCCAGCTTTAGCGGCAGATACAGGGATTTGTTGCTTCCCGATAAGGGTAACCATCTTGCCCCATTTTTCTTCTACGCCTTGGTTTACATCATAAAGGCGGTCGCCTTCTTTTAGTTCACCAGAGAAGATACGTACAAAGCTTTGTTTGCCTGCGAATGGGTCTAACAATGTTTTAAATACGAATGCAGTTAAAGGTTTATCTACATGTACTACACATTGTTCGCCGGTTTCCGCATCAGTTGCGGTCATCACTTTTTTAGTTGCATCCGGCATGTAACGGATCATACGATCCAATACTTGATCTAGGCCAATACGAGATGTGGCACTGCCACACATGATTGGGCACACACGGCCACTAATCATCCCTTCACGCAAGCCTTGGCGAATTTCCTCTAAGGATAATTCTTCGCCTTCTAAATATTTTTCCAACAATTCATCGCTACCTTCAGCCGCGGCTTCTACGGTCATTTCCCGAATTTCTTGAGCCTTTTCGATAAGGTGAGCTGGTACAGCAATCTCTGTTGGTTGGCCGTCCTTGTAAGTAAACGCAGTCATTTTTGCTACGTCTACGACGCCTTCAAAGTTGGCGCCTTCACCGATAGGAATCTGCAATGGCATAATGCCTTTGCCAAATAATTCCCGCATTCTTTCAATAGTACCGAAGAAATCGGCACCATCTACATCCATTTTATTGATAAATGCCATGCGTGGCATTTGTAATTCCACTGCATAATCCCAAGCGCGAACTGTGTCAGTTTCTACACCAGATGTGGCGGATAGTACCATTAACATACCATCGCACGCACGCAAAGCGGCACGAACTTCGCCATGGAATTCATTATAGCCTGGAGTATCTACGAAGTTAACCTTGTGGTCATGCCATTCACATGGAGCCATGCCCAATTGGATTGTTACGTTACGTTTAATTTCTTCAGGTTCAAAGTCCATAATATGTTTATTGTCTTGGCCTTTACCTACGAAATCAACCGCACCAGAGGTTAACAACAAAGATTCGACAAGAGCTGTTTTACCCGCACCATCGTGGGAAACAACAGCAACATTTCTAATTTTATCACTACTGTACTCTTTCATCGGAATCGCCTCCTTAATGGCAAATTACGGCTTTTGCTAATACATTTCGACACCCAAATAGAAAAGTCCTCTTTTTCCGAAAAAAATTATCGAAAAAAGAGGACGCTTTATTAATATTAATTTATATATCAGTATTATCTACCCACTAAAGAGGCACAGCCATTAAGAAGTGCCATGAAGATTGCCCAGATAATAGCAAAGATGATAGACGTAATGATACAGGCAATGAAAACTTTCATTTTAGTAATCATGACTTGTCTAGCCATAAGTTCTAAGGATACCCAAATGGATATAATAAATAACGCTAAGGATCCTACAAAATAGATAACCCCAGCAATGGCACTACTATCAAATGCAAGGCCTAAGATCCCCATTAAAAGCAAGACTATCATATAGCCAATACTAAATAATAGTACGCCATACCCTTGTAGATACCAGCTAACTTTCATAATGGCTTGTACATTGTCGGTACCACCCATCTTAGTGATAACCCAGTTATATATATAAGAACCGATGGCAACTATTACAAAGGACCAACCGATACTGATGATCCAGGCAAAAATGAATATAAAGCTTGCACCGATGCCGATTAAATAGGTTAAACCAGTAAATTCATTATGAGGGAGAAATGGAATTAACATAGTCCCAAATAAAGCCAATATAATATATGGAATAGCCCACAAGAATACAGTGCCCCAGAAACCTTTTTTCAAAGTGCCCGATTCCACGACTTGATCAATACCGCCTTTAAATGGACTTGCAAATAACCGCCAAAAATCAGAATACCATTTCGTCTCCATAATACAACCTCATATACAAACTAAAACTCTCTAAAAACTAAAACTCTCCTGTACGTTTACCGTAGTGTTTGGAGTCTCCATTTTGCTTCCAACCTACGGTATCGCCGATGGACATTACGCGGCGCGTTAAGCAGTCCTTACATTTGTCTGCATTATCATCTACGCAAGGTTTGTTATCGTACAGCAAGTATTTTGCACGGTGTTCCGGAATGGTAATGATAGGCATCAAAATATTAGCACCTGCAGCAAGGCCTTTTTCACGGCCTAATTTATCCAATGCTTGTAACGCTGTTGTGGCAGCAATATTTACGTCTTTCAGGAATAAACGTGTCAACGCAATCATCTTTAGGCCCAATTGAATGCGGCGCAATTTACCTGCTTCGTCATCGATGCCCATCGCCAATGCCTCTTGGCCTAGCGGCGTATCATGATGTACCACATACGGTCCCATGCCGATCATATCGATATCCATATCGCGATAGAACAAGATATCATTTACAAGGTCTTCTTCAGTTTGACCAGGCAAACCAATCATAACACCTGTACCTACTTGAAAACCTACGCGACGCAAGCTACGTAAGCACTCAACGCGCGTTTCAAAGGAGTGTAGTTCATCTTGAGGATGAATTTTATGATATAGCTCTTTATTTGTTGTTTCAATGCGCAATAAATAACGACTAGCGCCAGCTTCACGCATGCGGCGGTACGCCTCTTCGCTTTGTTCCCCTACGCACATTGTAATGCCAAGGGAACCATCGCCAATGGCTTTAATGTCGCGAATTAAATCTACCACATAATCTACAAAGGCATCATCACAACGTTCACCAGATTGTAACGTAATAGAACCATATTCATGGTCGTACGCCCACTGCGCCATTTTGATGATATCTTCACGATTCATATCAAAGCGTTCTGTCTTGTCATTTTCACGACGGATACCGCAGTAATTACAGTTTTTGATGCATCGGTTCGAGAACTCGATGAGGCCACGATAATACGCTACAGGCTTTACATATTTCGCCTTCACTTCGTAAGCTTTTTTATATATTAACTGCAACTGTTCTTCATCAGTTACAGACATGAGAAATCTTAGCTCATCCTCTGTTAGCCATTCATCACCAACGAGGTCTTTAGCAAGAATATCTTGCACTTGCAAACAATCACTTCCTTTCATAACGAACCGTCATCGGTTCGCTTGGTATGGTAATGGATTCAATATCTGTAACGCAGATAAATCCATTAATTTCACGGGGCAAATCCCGTACATGCTTCACTTGCTCCGTCAAACATGCATGAGCCATCATGCCACGACTCATTTTGGAGGACGTACTCATCTGTTTAAATGTGTCGCCTCGCAATTCCCAAAACTCAACGGTTACCACCTTAGGATGGTTCACCATTTTTGCATATTCTTTAGACGCTAGATTTAGGATCCAGTCTTCCTTGTGAAAGTATGCATCCACCGTTTCGCGCCACGTGTCGTATAAATTAATGCCTACCTTATCAACCATATCGAGTCGATAATCGCGTACGCCCATCGTAGGCTCTACAACGCCGTACAACGCAGACATCACAACGAGGTGGCTTTCACCAAATGCCTTAGCCTCATCAGACAAGTTCTGCCAGTCTAAATATTTGAAAGCAATACCATCGTAGCTTTCACAAGCATATCCAATGGGATGTGTCTCAAAATCTTGATAGAAATCAAAGAGCGCCTGCGCCTTATCATCCTTCAGTTTTAAAGCCTTGCCAAGGGCCGCCACATCGAGTGATTGCACATGTTTTACAATGTCTTGTGTGATGTGCGGTTGAAATTGACCGTCTAAGACTGCAGGATTGACTGCCCCATCATTGCTAGTAGCAGGGGTAATTGTTTTTGTCTTACTAGGAGAGAGGACGATTTTCATGGGATAACTCCGCCTTGATAGTTTCCTCTGTCAA
>CAKPSA010000031.1 GCA_934183145.1 uncultured Veillonella sp. | reverse complement strand
GGGCGTTTAAACCTGCTTCACGCGGATTGCAAAGTTCAGTAAACCGAACTAATACTGATATAGTATATCGTATTTACCTATCCATGTCAAACAAAATTCACCATAAATAGCTCGGTTTACGATACTTTCATATATATACAAACCTCTAAAATTCTCCGATAATACCCAGGTGTTGTAAAAGTATTTTTGTACCGATGAGAATCAATACACCCCCACCTAATATGTCTGCATATTTTCCCACGAACTGGCCCATAAATTTGCCTAGGTACACGCCTATAAGAGAAATACCAAAGGTAATGACCCCTATCATCGTGGAGGCTTCCCATACATTGATAGGTAAAAAGGCAAAGGTTAAACCTACTGCCATCGCATCAAGGCTAGTTGCGATGGAAAGCATAATCATTTCCCAAGCACCTAAGAATTGCTTCTCATCGTCTTCTTCATCGTCGTCACTGAGTCCTTCTCGAATCATAGCAATACCTAAATAGCCAAGAAGTCCAAAGATAATCCAATGATCCCATTCAGATATGACATCGATAAACTGGCGTCCAATGAGCCACCCAATAACAGGCATGAGAAACTGGAATAACCCAAATAAGAATGCTAATGTCACCTTTCGTCCATTTTCCCCTACCGGCATAGATAAACCTTTACCAATAGATACACCAAAGGCATCCATAGCTAGGCCAACACTAATTAATATAATTTCAAATACAGACACTATACTCACCTATAATAAACTACTTACTTATTCTGCTACTGCCATTAAGGAATAGCCTTCACGGCTAATTTGTGGATTTACTACAATAGAAATCTTACGGCCTATAGAGTCGCCTAATTCTTCAAGAACAGCCTTTGTTAAATACTGGGCTACCTCTGGATGAACTTCGATTTCTAGGTTCGATTTAATTCGCCCCGACTTAAATAACTCACGGATGCGTCGAATGATCTGCATATATACAGTTCTGCCCGATAACATGTAACCAGTACCACCACATTGAGGGCATGTATCAAACATCAAGGTTTGCAAACCTTGACGGGCACGCTTCCGCGTCATTTCTACTAGACCAAGAGAGCTAATACCACACACCACAGTTTTCATTTTGTCTAACTTAGCTTGTGCACTCAATAATTTTAGCAACTCTTGTTGATGGGACTTATCCTTCATATCGATAAAATCGACCACGATAATACCACCAATATCACGTAATCGCAGTTGACGACAGATTTCTTTTGCCGCCTCTTTATTGACTGTAAAAGCTAAATCTTCTAACTTATTAGATTTTCCAGTGTAATGAGCAGAGTTAACATCAAATACGGTAAGTGCTTCTGTATGATCGATACGGATGGAACCACCGGAAGGTAGGTTGATATCACGAGAGATAAGATCCTCTAATTGTGGTTCAATATGATTTGCTTTAAAGATAGGCGTGCTCCCACGATGACGCGTCACTTTAATCTGTTGAGATGTAGGTCCATGACCTAATAGATCTAGCAATCGGGACTCGCCCATATCGGAATCTACAATAATCTCTTCTACATTGCGATGTGCATAGTCTCGCACAAGACGGAACCAAAAATCCGCATCACTATAGAGATCAGTACCACTCTTAGCGACTTTAAAGCGCTTCAACACATGTTGCCATGTGCGCCATAAATACTCCATGTCACGGCCGATTTCTTCGGCACTCGCCTTGGCAGCTGCGGTACGAATAATAAATCCACAGCCTTCTTGTACATAAGGTGCAGCTAATTCTTGTAATTTAGAACGTACCGCTTCATCCGTAATTTTCTTAGAAATATGCATGCCTTCAGAATATGGTAACAGTACCATAAAGCGTCCTGCTAAACTCACATCAGCTGTAACACGAGCTCCTTTACCAAGCATTTCCTCTTTTACCACTTGTACGAGAATTTGTTGCCCTACAGATAGGCGTGGCAAGATTTTCTGTTCTTTTCCCTGTTGAAGATTCAAGTACGCATTTTGAGAGCCTCCAATATCAACGAAAGCAGCTTGCATACCGTTCAACACGTTCTTAACTGTACCTTTGTACATATGATTTGCCATATGGCTCTCATCGGTACGTTCTAACACAAAATCTATTAACTGACCGCCTTCATCGATAACAGCCATGCGGATTTCTTCGCGCATAACATTGACCAAAATTTTATGCATCCTATCCCTCCCTTCGTTCAATTTAAAATATATAGTTTTTTTTAAGCACTAAAGCATATATAAACCGCTTAAGATTTATGTAAAGATATTAGTAGTTAAGATGTATATAACGAATATTAGTAGTTAATTTCCAATGGAGTGTAACGACCTTCTTCGTTTTCCACCATAATCGCTTTACGATGAATTTCATAGCCACTTGTGATGGGCCAGTTATATTGGTCTTTACCAAGGTTCCACACTTCACTAGGTTTAATAGTACCTTGCGGATAAATACCGATGCCCATTGTAAGAGTAACCATACCATCTTTTACAGATGCAACGATGGGCTCCTTTACAAATTCTTTTACATCGATGATACGTGTTTTCTTTGGTGTTACCTTTTCATAAGAAATTTCCGGAGCTTCGTTGAAAGGTTTTAATAACGCATCCCAATCGGCATTTTCATCCGTTACAGGACCTGTAACTTCATAGATAGCAAAGTTACAAATAGCCATCATCTTTTTAACCTTATCCGGCATTTCTTTACCACCTAGTACTTCAAGGCCTGGAGGTGCTACACGATTTAAACGGTCTATAATGGACTCTAAACTATCATCTTCAATGATATCCATATCGATATATTCAGCTGCTGCTGTTACACCAAGCGCCAATGCAGAGGAAAAGCTTATTTTCATATGTGGGTTAAAGCCTTCAGAGTACGCCATTTTAATTTCTGCCCGGCGAATCATACGCTCTACTGCTTGTGCATAGTCAAGGTGCGACAGGAATCGCAATTTTTCGCCCTTATTTAAGGCCAAACGTAACTTTTTCAACTCTGCCACCCTCCTTATAGTCAACAATTGCAGTATTTAGTTCTGGACATACATTACAGCCTTTACATGGACCACGACGACAATCACTTGTTAAGTTTGCCTCTACCGCTTGTTCCCACTCCCGTTTTAAGAAAGCTTTACTTACAGTGCAATCTAAATGGTCCCAAGGTAATGGTTCATCGAAGTCACGAGTACGTCTTGCAAAATATGCTGGATCCAAACCACAATCAGCGAAGGCTTTCAACCAAGTTTCATAGTTAAAGTACTCAGTCCAACCATCAAATTTACAACCCGCTTCCCATGCTTTCACAAGAACTTGAGATAATCTGCGATCCCCACGAGCAAAAGCAGCCTCCATATAGCCAGTATAACCATCATGGTAATGATAAGAAATATTACGGTTATTGATGAGGGATTTCAAGTAACGTTGTTTACGATGGATTTCCTCTACATCTTGTTGGCCGTACCATTGGTATGGAGAATGTGTTTTTGGTACGAAGAAGGATACGCTGACCGTTACAGAACCATTGCGTTTTCCTGTAATATCACGGTGTAAATCAAGCACCTTATACGCCAGATCAGCGATACCTGCCAAATCTTCATCTGTTTCAGTTGGAAGGCCCATCATGAAGTACAATTTAACTGTGTTCCAGCCGGATTTAAAGGCATTTGTACATGCCGCCAACAAGTCTTCTTCACTAACACCTTTATTGATAACATCACGCATACGTTGTGTACCTGCTTCAGGTGCAAAGGTAAGACCACTCTTACGCACTTGTTGCACCTTTTTCGCAATATCGATGGAGAAGCTATCAATACGCAAGGATGGTAAGCTTACGCTCACTTGTTTGTCTTTGAACTCTTCCATGAGCATATCTACTAATTCAGGTAATTTAGAATAGTCCGCAGAGCTCAAGCTCATTAAAGAGATTTCGTTATACCCAGTATTGGCAATCGTATCTTTAGCAATTTGTAACAAACGTTCTGGTGTCTTTTCACGTACAGGACGATATAGCATACCAGCTTGGCAGAAACGACAACCACGTGTACAACCACGGAATAATTCAAGTACTGCACGGTCATGAACTATATCCAAGAACGGTACAACAGGTTTTGTTGGGTAGAAAACATTTTCTACATCTTCAACAATGCGTTTTTCAACAGCTGCAGGCACGTCTTCAAAGCGCGGTGTAATGGATTTAAAATCGCCTTGCTCTGTATATTCCACATCATATAGAGCTGGACAATACGTACCAGGGATTTGAGCCACTTTACGCAAGAACGCTTCCTTACCACCTGGGAATCCTTTTGCCTTTTCAGCCTTGTAGAGATCGATGAATTCATCGCCCCATTCTTCAGATTCACCAAGAGAGACAATATCAAAGAAATCTGCAATAGGCTCTACATTAAATGCACATGGACCACCACAAACGAGTAATGGGAAATCCATATTGCGGTCTTTAGCGTACATTGGAATACCCGCCAAATCGAGCATGTTTAAGATATTAGTAAAGCTCATCTCATATTGGAGTGTAAAAGCTAACACATCAAAATCTTTGATAGGCGTACGAGTTTCCAAAGAGAACAAAGGAATATTGCGTTTGCGCATTTCCTCTTCCATATCATGCCATGGTGCAAATACACGTTCTGCTGCCGCATCATCACGACGATTTACAAGACCATATAAAATTTTGATACCCAAATGGCTCATAGCCACTTCGTATACATCTGGAAAAGCTAATGCCATTGTTACATCAACAGTACTGTGATCTTTTACGATACTGTTATATTCGCCGCCCGTATAACGAGCCGGCTTTTGGACATGTTGTAACCATGACGTATCTAATTGAATCATACATCCTCCGTCTTTTCTGAAAGACTTCTTTCACAATCAATCCTAAATACATAGGGTTTTAAAAAATATATTTCGTTCGTTGCATAGCGATATTTAACAAAATACCGATACTCAACATATTGGTGGTCAAAGCACTGACACCATAACTAAGAAATGGTAATGGAATACCTGTAACAGGCATAATACCAATGGTCATGCCTACATTAACGAGTACCTCGAAGGTAAACATAGTGGCAATCCCTGTAGCTAGTAACATACCAAAATTATCATTACACATATATGCTACTTTAATGCTGCGATAAATCAGCATAAAGAGCAAAAACAACACGATAATACAACCTACAAAACCAAATTCTTCACCAATAACGGAGAAAATAAAGTCCGTATGGTTTTCTGGTAAGAAGTTCAGCTGACTTTGCGTACCATTAAAGATACCTTTACCAAAAATCAAACCTGAACCAATGGCAATCTTAGACTGAATGATATGATAGCCAGAACCAAAAGGATCGATATCTGGATTTAAAAATACAAGAATACGTTGTTTTTGGTATTCTTTCAGTACAAACCAGCCTAAAGGCATCAATAATAAACCGGTGCCTGCAATAATTTTGATGAGTCTAGTTTTAATACCAGAAATAAATAGCATACCCACAAAAATTGCAATATATACAAGGGATGTCCCCAAGTCAGGCTGTAAAAATACGAGTGCAATAGGTACCCCAACGTATAATACAGGCAATATTAGTGATTTAAATGTATCTAACTTGCCAATGCGAGGCTCTAGCATTTTAGCCATGCAAATAATCATGAGCAATTTAGAAAACTCTGATGGCTGAATCGTAATAGGTCCCAATTGAATCCAGCGTTGAGCCCCTAATGCAGAGGTACCAACGGCCATAACGGCAATTAACATCAAAAGGGTAATGGCATAAATGATAGTTCCCCAGTCCTTTAACCGATGATAGTTAGTAAATTGCATGCCTATCACAACAGCTACATTAGCTAGGAAAAATATAAGTTGTTTTACTACTAAACTACCAAATCCAATAGGCTCTTGATTAACATGAGTTGCACTGCCAATGGCTGCTAAACCAATACAAACAAGTAGAAAAGTACATATGATAATAGCCCAGTCGCTATCGTTCCATAGTTTCCGCCACATCATATCACCTATTTCAATTTACGACGGCGCCACAAGCTTTGCTTACCTTGCACTAATAAGCGCTGAGTAGTCCATCCACCGCGATTAATATAGAGAACATTATTCGAATCTTCAAATATAGACTCACCAGCTGTAGCAAGTGTAGGTGTACCTTGTTTTTCTGTAGCAGCCTTTTTCTTAGCTACATAAGCATCAAATTGCTTTTGTACATCATAATCTTCCCAGCAATCACCAGTTACAACATAGTCCACAAGAGGGGCTAATACGTTGCGGAATTCATGAGAAGCCAGATCTAACAGATGTCCATCTTGTGTATAGGTTAACACGTCTTCATCATAAGGAATCATAGCCCCTACATATTCGGCGCGAAGAACTTCTAGCATATCGTATAAGTCTATGTCTTCACCATCTGTAGGTACTGCATTAAATGCAATAGCAAAATCGCGAATATTATGTTCCTCGCACACTTGAATCATGCGCGCTCCATTACGTAAGGATACCCATAACGGATGCGTTACAACAATACAGCGATTTACTAAGTCTAAAATAGACTCTATGCCCTTACCAATACCGGCTGGAGCATCAATCAAAATAAAATCATATACATCGCAAAGTCGACGAACTAATTTTTTGTACTTCTTACGACCTATATCTTCCCAGCGCGCACTTTGACTAGCCGGTAAGAAATCTAGATTTTCTGCAATTGATACGATAGCATCATCTGTATATTCTTTATCTTCACTCGCATCTAGTGCATCATAGATAATTTCATCTGCCACACCTAATACAAGATCCAAATCGCGCAATCCAAAGTCCCCATCACAGAGCAATACGCGGTGCCCTGCATGACTTAAGGCTGCACCCAAGCATGCAGTGACAGTCGTTTTACCTACGCCACCCTTGCCGGATACAACACCAATGATTTCGCCCATACTAATCCTTTCTTGGTTGCCCACTAGTTACTGCCTTCTCCGGTTTTTGACCATTCGTCATATTGCCTACAGTGGCAGCATCTTTATTACTTTTAGTATTTGTATCATTCGTTTTTTTATTCAATGGTACATTAAAATATGCAGCTAATACATCTCGTACGATTGGGCCTGCAGAACCAGCACCAAAGCTACCTTGTTCAACGAGAGCAACCACAACAATTTGCGGTTTATCATATGGTGCATAAGCTACGAACCAGCCATGATCTCGGCCATGTGCGTTTTCCGCAGTACCAGTTTTACCCGCTACATTTATAGGGAATCCTTTAAATAAATCCCCTGCTGTACCACCCTCATTCGTTACATCACGCAAGCCTTCTCGAATGAGATCCATAATATTTTTAGGAACTGGTAGAATACCTAATTTATCAGGTCCGAAAATTTCCTTTGGAGTACCATCTTTATTATCAATGCGGCTTACCACATACGGTCTATATTTGATGCCTCCATTAGCTACTTCACTGAGCATTACGGCCATTTGTAATGGCGTAACTAATGTGAAAGATTGACCAATTGCGGCATCAAAGGTTTCCCCTAAGTACCAATCTTCATCATATACTTTTCGTTTATACTCAGGGCTTGCCATGATACCAGCAGCCTCACCCGGTAAATTAATGCCAGTCTTTTCACCAATGCCAAAATAAGCAGCATATTTATCGAGATTTTCTATGCCTACACGATTACCCATTTCATAGAAGTAAACGTTATCTGATTTAGCAAGCGCTCTATTGAAGTTAAGCCATCCTAATGCTTCACCTTCTGCATTTCGTTTATCGATCAACCAGTGCTTACCACTATCAAAGATCATCTCTTCAGGAGTAACCTTTTTGAGATCTAATGCGGCCGTACCAGTAATAATCTTAAACGGTGAACCTGGAGGATATTCACCAGAAATAACCTTATTATCAAATGGATGATTTTTATCAGTATTTAACTGATTCCATTGAGCTGTTGTAATCCCTTTAGAAAACCAGTTTGGATTGAATTCAGGAGCGCTGACCATAGCTAAAATAGCCCCTGTATTAGGGTCCATGGCCACCACGGCTGCCCCTTGTGCTGGAATGCCTTGAGCACGCAATTGATCAAGCTGGTTCTTAACAGCCTCTTCAGCAGCCTTTTGAAGGTTTACATCAATGGTTAAATGAATATTAGAGCCTGGTACTGTATGTTTTCTATCTACCTCAGCTACAGGACGACCTGTAGCATCTACTTCAACTTGCTTACCACCATCAGTGCCACGCAAAATAGAATCATATAATTTCTCAAGGCCAGAACGACCTAAAATAGTACCGCCACTTACCAGTGTATTAGGGTCTTGCTGTTTTAGCTCTTCCAATTCCTCTTCACTTACTTCACCAACATAACCAAATAGTTGAGAAGCCATCGTTTCATATGGATAATATCGAAGTGGTTCCACATCAATCGTTACCCCCGGCAATTCATGTCGATGCTCTTCAATGGTTGTTACTACATCCATTGAAATATCATTGGCAATACGTATTGGCTCATAGCCATACTTATGATCATTAACCTTCTTTGTAATATCTTCAGGTTTCATTTTTAATAAAGATGCTAATTTAGCAACTTCACCATCATCCAAAGCCTTTCCTGTAGGCATGATGGATATTGTATAGGCAGGTCGAGAGCCTACAAGTATTTGACCATTGCGATCATACATAACACCCCGCGCTGCAGTCATGGGTACCATGCGCAACCGATTGCCTTCCGCCTTAGCTTGATAATAACCACCAGCCAAGATTTGTAGCATAAACAAACGCAATGCCAATACTATGAATATGCCCGCTACAATGTAAAAGAGTACATCAAAGCGACTCGTTTTTCTTCGTTTATAGAGGCCTTCAAGCACTCTTTCACCCCCTTACTAAATTATTACCAAATATAATCTTGCTGTTCATCCTTACGCCACAGTAAACCATGTACGATAGCCGCCAATACGCCGTTCCAGAACAATACTGGTATAACCATATGCCACATATACAAACCAATATGTAAATCCCCACCACTAGCTAATATCATGAGGCTACGTATAAAACCATCAAGTAAGGTACATATGGCTACAATAGCACTAGACCAATACCAACGTTCTTCATAGAGTCTATGTTTTACAGCGGATAATAGGTACACCACAACAACATATGGAAATAAGTGGAGGCCAAAGAAATTAGAAATCAATACATCATGAACGATACCACCTATAATAGCTGCCATTATCCCCATCCGTCGCCCTTTAAAAAGGGTGACCATAACTATAATGGTTAAAATTAAATTGGGTAACCAATTCGTATGAAAAATAGCAGGCAATAATTGGGCCTGTATAAAGTATATTAAGAATCCACAAAGGACTAAAGCTAAACGCGTCATGGTTTAACGGCCCCCTTTGCCCCTTCTACTTGATCTCGTTGTGTTTGAGGTACAAGCTTAGGCTCAAGGCCTGGTTTTTGTGGTGCACTAACAGAAGATGATGTGAGCACAAATACCTCTTCTAAGCGGTAGAAATCTACACTAGGTGTGATAACGGCATTCTTAACAAAGCCTTCTGTATCATTTTCGATAGACTGTACATTGCCAACAGGCAACCCTTTTGGATAGATACCACCGTACCCAGAGGTTATTAATTTATCCCCTACTAATACATCTCCATCACGAGCAATATTTACCATTGATGGCGTACGAGGAGAATCTCCATCACCCTTTACAACACCAGATAGACGAGATTCGGGACGCTGTACGATCACACCAATTGCACTACGTGGGTCAAGAATGGTTTGTACACGAGAGGAATGAGGGTACACATCGGTAATAAAACCAACTACCCCACTTGGTACAACAACAGCCATATTGACGGCCATCCCTTCTTCACTGCCCTTATCGATGGTGAAAGTATTTGTCCATGTACCGTAATCCTTTGTTATAATGCCTGCTAATGTCATGGAGAATTCCGGATGACTACTCTTATAGTTAAGAAGTTGGCGAAGTCGAATATTTTCTGCCACTACCTCATCATAGTTAACTACCTTTTGTTCTAAGGCAGCTTTGCGAGATGCTTCCTCATCACTTTCAATAGTTGCAGAAATAGCATTATTAATAACTGTAAAGCCAGTTTGCACACCATCAAGCAAACGTGCAGATCCATATGCAAACGGTGTTGTAATGCCTTCAAGAGTAACAGTAACAAAAGGAATACTAGTTCGCTGTTTCCATGCAAATCCGAGCAATGCTAATAGGATACAGCTAATGACAACGACGATAATCAACTTTTTATCTGACTGTATCATATTAGTCTTGGCCCTTTCTATTTTTAGAATTTACAATAAATCGCGATAAACTCACCAAGTCCGATGAGGCTCCATTAAGGCCAACAACGACTTTTGTCTCTGGTGCGTCAGGAACGTGTACAGGCACACCTAACTCGCCCCCAATACGCTCTGCCAAGCCCGACAATTGCGCAGTACCGCCAGTAAGATATATGCCATATTGCATAATATCTGCTACAATTTCAGGTTCAGCGGAACGAATCATTTGCTTTACTTCATCTAAAAGGCCTGCAATACAGTCATTTATAACTTGGTATACCTCAGACTGATGAATGACACAACGTCTACCTAACCCATTCATCATGTCACGGCCTTGAAAGGCATATTCCGCATCTTCTAGAGGTGCCATAGCGGTGCCTACCGTATGCTTAATATCCTCTATAATTTCATCAGAAACGATAACCCCAAAACACTCGCGTACATAGCGTAGCAACGCATTATTGATATCTGAGCCACCAAAGCGTATGGTTTTGCTATCTACAATACCGCCCAATGAAACAATGCCCATATCTACGGTACCACCACCAATATCAATGACCATAGATCCACGAGCTTCAAAGATAGGTAGACCGCAACCAATAGCTGCAGCTACAGGACGTTCAATAAGAAATACTTCGCGGGCTCCCGCCTGAATAACAGCATCCATCATCGCTCTTTGTTCAACATCAGTCATCCCGCAAGGAACACCAACAAGAACTCGAGCACGACGCAATGCATTAGACACCTTATTCAGAAAATAGTTAAGCATTGTATGCATAACGCGATAATCCACAATAAAGCCATCTTTTAACGGTGTTAAAGGCCGCCACATATCCGGCATGCGCAATACAAGACGTGCCGCTTCATCCCCAACGGCTACTACTTTTTCTTGTTTTGTATCAGTGGCTATAATGGATGGCTCACTTATAACGGTTCCTCGCGTCCCCCCCATGAGGCGCGTCTGTATGGACCCAATATCTATACTTACATCTTTTCCTAGAGTAGGTAAAATGGAACTCATAGTAAAATCTCCTTCATTACATCATCATTCCATTTTAACACATATAATGCGACTTTTTCTATTAATATCAAGGCTTTTACCACTATTAAAAGCACAGAAAATGCATAATTCAAGTACCCTTAAGTCATACATAATTTGTATCACCTAAATCGTACATAGTATATACGTACAAACTATACAAAATAGAAAAAGCACTACTATAATGATGCATTTCTTACACTGAACTAATCAGAAAGAGTACGCTCATCATTATGAGTGCTTTTACTATTAATGTATGTATCCGTTAACTAAGTTTACCAATTTCGCTAAGGCTAGTAAATTCATTATCACCAATAATAATATGATCTAACACCGGTATGCCCATGAACTGCCCTGCACTGACAAATAACTTGGTTAGTCGTATATCTTCATCACTAGGACGACTATCACCAGACGGATGATTATGTATTAAGATGATAGCCGCCGCATTACAAGCTATGGCCTTCTTAAAAACAGCACGTTGCTCTACGAGACTAGATACTAACCCTCCATTAGAAATATGCTCTAACTGAATCAACTTATTTCGAGACGTCAACATAGCGGCCCATACATGCTCAACCTCTTCGTGCCGTAAACGCTCCATTACATATTGGGCTATAACAAAGGGCTGCGAAAAATCTTCATAGGTTTCCTTAATTTTAAGTTCCCCTAACCGCCGCCCCATCTCAAGAGCTGCACATAGTGTTACTGCTTTATCTGTACCAATGCCCTTAATTTTTACAAGCTCTTCAACGGTCATTCGGTTAAGTCCGTATACTCCATCATCATAAGATTGCACGATATCGCTAGCTAAGGAAATAGCAGATTGTCCTTTTACACCTGTTCGCAATAAAATAGCTAATAGTTCCTCCATCGCCATATGAGATGGTCCCAGAGCAAGAAACTTCTCTCGAGGACGCTGAAATGGTAACATATCTTTTACACTTACTGTTGGTACTTCCATAGAATCTCTCCATTCAAATAGATAACACCATCTATCAATCAAGCAACCAACACATCTACTCTCTTTATATATTTCTTGCACAGCACAGCACAGCACAGCACAGCACAGCACAGCACAGCACAGCACAGCACAGCACAGCACAGCACAGCACAGC
>CAKPSA010000030.1 GCA_934183145.1 uncultured Veillonella sp. | reverse complement strand
GCTGCCGCTTCTACCACATTAGCACCTTGAGCAGCTAGTTTTTCGCGGAATGCACTAGCTTGAGAGCGAGCCCGTGTAACTACGATAGTTTTACCGAATAACGGTTTGTTATCGAACCATTGTAATTTTTCACGAAGGTTAACTACATCGCCTACTACGATAATAGCTGGCGCTTTTAGTTGTGCCTTTTCTACGTCTTCTACTACATGTTCAAGAGTAGATACGAGAACCTCTTGAACTGTTTTTGTACCCCAACGAACAAGAGCTACCGGTGTATTAGCAGGACGACCATGATCCATCAACTTTTCTGCAATGGTAGGCAAATTACCAACGCCCATAACAAAGCAAAGTGTATCGACTGCTGTGGCAAGGCCTTCCCAATGAATGCCAGATACGGCTTTAGTTGGATCTTCATGGCCTGTTACAACTGCAAAGGATGTAGCCATAGCGCGTTGTGTTACAGGAATACCTGCATAAGCAGGAGCTGCGATTGGAGATGTTACACCAGGTACAAACTCAAATGGTACGCCAGCTTCGCCAAGGGCCATAGCCTCTTCACCACCGCGACCAAATACGAGTGGGTCCCCGCCTTTTAAGCGAGCCACGATTTTGCCTTCTTTACCTTTTTGAACTAACAGCTCATTGATTTCCCATTGGTGCATGGTGTGATCTTTACATTGTTTACCAGCGTAAATCAATTCTGCATCTGGGCGTGCCCATTCAAGTAAATGAGCATCTGCTAAATAGTCATATACAATTACATCTGCTTTTTCAATGCATTCGCGACCTTTTACAGTAATGAGTTTAACATCGCCAGGGCCTGCACCGATTAGATATACCATACCTGTCATTTTATGATTCCTTCCTCTATGAGAGCATCCACAATATGTTTGCCCCCTTCTTCATATAAGGCTTTTGCAAGGTTTTTACCAAGAATTTCAGCTTTTTTTGCTGGGCCAGAAATCTCTCCTTCGTACACAGTTTTGCCATCGAGGGAGGCAATCATAGCCTTTAATGTCAATTGACCTTTATCAATAGTACCATGTACACCCATAGGCACTTGGCAACCACCATTTAACTGACGCAAGAAGCTGCGTTCCCCTTCAACGGCATAGCGTGTAGCTTCGTCGTTAATAGGAGCTAGCATTTCAAGCATTTCCGTATCGTCAGCACGACACTCGATAGCAAGTGCCCCTTGACCAACGGCAGGAATCATTTCATCCGCTTTAAATACTTGGGTAATTTGATCATCTAAGCCCAACCGTTTAAGACCGGCTTGCGCCAAGATAACACCATCTAGTTTTTCTGTTTCAATCTTGCTCAAACGAGTTTGTACATTGCCGCGGATAACCTCCACCTTAAGGTCCGGTCGCACATGCAATAATTGCGCTTGACGGCGCAAGCTACTTGTACCGACGCGAGCACCTTCAGGCAATTTATCTAATGTTTTATACACAGGGCTTACAAGTGCATCGTAAGGAACTTCACGGGCTGAAATAGCGCCTAAAGTAAGACCTTCTGGTAACTCTGTAGGCATATCTTTCAAGCTATGTACAGCGATATCAATATCGCCTTTATGCATTGCCTCTTCTAGCTCAGCGGTAAATAAACCTTTACCACCAACTTGAGCTAGTGGTTTTTCCAAGATACGGTCACCCTTTGTATTAAAGTGAACAAGCTCTACTGTAATGTTTGGGTACAGACGTTGTAACTCTGCACTAATATGTTCAGCCTGCCATAGGGCAAGGGCACTTTTTCGCGTGCCGATTCGAATATGGTCTCTCATGGCATTAGCCTTCTTTCTCAAGATTAAACATATCTTTGAATAAATCCCAGTACAAACCTTCTTCCTCTGTACCAGCGATTTCGTTAAAGTGAATCATCGGTTCACGCAACATTTTGCGAATAATCATGCGACTCATAGAGTCCATAATGCGACGCTCTTTATCTGAAATATCAGGTAATTTCGCTAATGCTCGATGTAACTCACGACGGCGAATGCGCTCTGCTTTTTCCGTGAGCAATGCCATCATAGGGCGCACCGTTAAGTAGCTCAATTTATCTAATAATTCTTCAATAGCATCGTGAATGATAGGCTCTGCACGACGAGCTTCCTCTTCGCGCTGTGCCTTATTCTCTTCTACTACACTTTCAAGGGAGTCGATATTGAATAAATAAATACCATCCATATCTGCCACAGCAGGATCGATATCACGAGGTACTGCAATATCAATCATGACGATAGGCTCACCCTTGCGAAGGGAGGTAATTTTCTTTGCCTCTCGTTCAGTAATAATATAGTGTGGCGCCCCTGTAGATGTGATGAGGATATCCGCATCTTTAGCATACTCTACAAAGTGATCTAGCTTCACAGCCTTACCATTAAATCGCTCAGCTAAAGCCTCTGCCTTTGTAAAGGTTCTATTAGATACGAAAATCGTTTTTACGCCCTTTGCTTGTAGGTGCGTTGCTGTTAACTCGCTCATGGTACCAGCACCTAAGATGAGTACCGTCGCTTCAGATAAAGGTTTATCTAAGCTGTCCTCAGCTAGGTTAACAGCGGTGTAACTAACGGATACAGGCGTATTAGCAATACCTGTATTCGTGCGTACCTTTTTACCAACACCAATAGCACGTTGGAATAAAATATTGAAAATCGTGCCTGTGCACCCTGCACTATAGGCTTGGATATAAGCCCCTTTTAATTGGCTCAAGATTTGTCCTTCCCCCAACACAAGGGAATCGAGGCTGGCAGACACACGGAATAGATGTTCAATGCAATCTCGTTCTTCATAGAAGAAGAATGCATCTTCATCGATGTGGTCGGCACCCTTTAAATCCTTTAACACAGCCAACATATATTCTTTAGGGAACTCTACACCTTCTAAGGCCGCGTAAATTTCGGTTCTATTACAGGTAGACAAAATAACACATTCTGCTACACAGTCAAATTCATAGAGGCGGTTCAGTGCTGAAGCGACCTCGTCCTTATCAAACGAGAAACGTTCACGCACCTCAACAGCGGCACTTCTATGATTTAGACCTAATACCACTAATTTCATGGTCAAGTTTCTCCTCTATAGTCATCCACTCTCCCTTGAGAATGGCTTCAAAAGTTTCTACGGTCAGATGGTCTCGCCAAAATTTCTGTCGAGCCTCTGGGGTAGGAAGTAGTAACTTTACTTCTTCTCTAAATATTTTAAGTCTAGGCATAGCCTTTTGCAACTGACCATAACGATTCATCATATCTTGCCGCACCAGACGATTGATTCGTGGTCCTACATTATTGGCGCTAATAGCAATATGTAAATCACCTAGTTCAAGTGATGAAGGAATAGTAAACCTACATGCTGTAGGATTATCACTACGGTTTGTCCAAACCCGGTGTTTTTTCCCCATCTTATATAACGTATCGTTTAATTCGTGATTATCTGTGCAGATAAAGAACAAACTGCTCGTTATAATATGGTGTTCATCATCCATTGTGAAAGCACGGTCACACCATGTGATGCGATTATCCTTTGCCCATTGACTAATCGTATCCGTTACAGCAGGAGCGATTACAACAATATGGCAAGGCTCATCAATAAATAGCTGCATCCGTCGCTGTGCAACCTCTCCACCGCCTACGAATAGGATTACATCTTCAGTTGTAGGTTGAAATGTTATAGATACCATAGCTGTCCTACTATATATAAAAAAATCGGCTTGATGGTCAAGCCGATTTTCAATTGCCTACATAAATCGTTTCAGATATACGCCGATACGTCCCTTACGAGATGTACCTGTAATGGCTTCTACCTTCATTCGGCCACGACCACGCATAGAGATTACATCCCCTTCTTTAACTTCTTGGGATGCACCCTTAGCGGGTTGCCAGTTCACTTGCAATAATCCAGCATTAATAGCGCTTACCAATTTGGTACGAGATACACTAAAGCCAGAACTTGCCACCGCATCTAAGCGCAACGAAGCAACTGTAGTACGGACTTCTTTAATTTTTTCTTCTTTTGGCGCAATATCCGACAGCTCAATAGCCTCTACAGATACAGAAACCATAGCGATTTTTGTAAAGTTTTGAATTACGAAATCTGCTACACTTTCATCCACCAAAATTTGAGCGCCCCCTTGTTGAACGATAACGTCCCCAAATTTGGAGCGATCAATGCCAAGGCCCATTAAGGAGCCGAGTACATCACGATGAGTAAGTAATCGGAACCGTGGGTCCCAATTCACCTTAAGGGCACGAATGCCCATGTCCACAGTGCCATTAAAATCGCTATCTACAAAGGCGATGCGAATGCGTTCAGCCCCTTCATAGCCACCATCGGTTTTAACGATTAACTGCGGATAGTTGGCCTTGATTGCGTCCGCAATGACAAGACCTGCAGGACTTGTAAAGTCCGCCACACGATACGGACGGCCTTTTACAACCTGCTCAGCCAAATCTAGCATACGGCGAGCTTCCTCACCACTGCCACTGGCTTCAAAATATCGTATTAATTTACTAGTATCTGCCAAAATTATTTCCCCAATTCATTTGACCGAGCAAGACATGCTACTACGCCATCTTGGAGAGCACTGCGAAGTCCACCTTTTTCCATGGCACCAATACCAGCAATGGTCGTGCCACCTGGACTTGTTACTTGATCTCGTAGTACTGCTGGATGATTGCCACTTTCAAGGGCCATCTTACCAGCACCGTACATCGTTTGAGCCGCAGCCTTGATAGCCAACTGACGTGGCAAACCAATGCGAACGCCCGCATCAGCTAAGGCATCAAGGATGACAAACATATAGCCAGGGCCTGCACCAGATAGTGCACCTAAGCGATCCAAATCGACTTCGCTCACCACCGCCACTTCACCAACGGCCTCAAACAAAGCTTGTACATCGCGACCAAGGTCTGTATTCACATCATCCCCAGCAAGAGCGGTCATGCCAGCACCGATAGAGGCCGGTGTATTTGGCATAGCTCTAAACCAGTTAGCTTGTGGAATCGCCGCATCAAGGGTATCTAAGGTAATCCCAGCTGCAACGGAGATCATAACAGTCCCATAAGGTACTTCTTTTAAATCCTCTAGTACAGATGGTAACACTTGTGGTTTTACAGCCAACAGAATAGTATTGTACTCATTTACATTAGGCATAGTCGTAAAACCTACTACACCAAGCTCCTCTGTAAGAGCCTTACATTGTTCTTCGCGACGCACTAGAATGTGTGTATCACTTGCTTTCAACACGCCATGCTGTAATGCACCGCGCAATAGAGCGCCACCCATCGAGCCAACGCCTATACATAAGGTTTTACCTAACATAGTTGCCACCACCGTTTAAAGAGAAATTATTTGTTTTCCCAAGCGTATTCGTTTTGCTCAGTTTTGTTACTTTCATTATCAGAATAATCAATGGAAATGTTTACAGGTACGCACATGAAAATGTCCTTACCAACCTTTTCCAATTTGCCATCCAATGCAAATGTCGCACCAGATACGAAGTCCACAATACGCGCTGCTTCATGAGGATCTGTATTTTCAAAGTTGATCAATACAGGACGCATGTCGCGCAATTGATGTGTAATATTTTCAGAATCTTCAAATACTTTTGGTTCAATTACAACTACTTTCATAGCTGTTGGACGTTGTGTCATCGTAGATTGGCCTCCTACCTTGCGTGGATGAAATTCAGATGCGCCGGATACAGGTGCTGCTGGAGCTACTGGAGCAGGTTCAGCTTCGTATTCTTCATCATCTTCGTAGTCATAATCATCATATTCATAGTCATCATCATTTTTGCCTAAGAATAAGTTTTTTGCTTTGTCTAAATAATCTCCCAATGCCATTTGGATTTCCTCCTAATACATAACGCTATCGATTAATAGGCAACCCGAGCCTTAATAATACACACGTTCCCCAAAAATTGCTGTGCCTACACGAACGATGTTAGCCCCTTCTTCCAAAGCGACTTCAAAGTCGTGAGTCATCCCCATTGATAAATATTGAATCTGTCCTTCTTCAAAATAGCCCTTCATATCCTCGAACAAGGCATTAGCTATACGGAAGATTGGACGTGCTTCCTCTGGATCATCGAAAAATGGTGCCATACACATCAAGCCCCGAACACGGACATGAGGCAATGTCTTTGCATAGTCTCGTATTTCTGGAAATTCTTCAACGGTCATACCTGTTTTAGATGCTTCGCGAGCTACATTGACTTGCAATAGTACATCTTGTACCTTATCGTGCTTGGTTGCAACCTTTTCAATTTCATCTAATAATTTACGGCTGTCTACAGAATGAATTAAATCAAACATAGGCACCGCTTGACGCACCTTATTGACCTGTAAATGACCAATCAAATGCCATGTCAATTGTGGACCTTTATAGGTAAGCTGTTTCTCTTTAGCCTCTTGTACTCGGTTTTCCCCTACATGAGTCACACCGAGACGCGCCACCTCTTCCACCGCTGATACGGGGTGGTTCTTAGTAACTGCTACCAATAATGCTGTATCTACGCGACCAACGCGCGCCATAGCATCTGCCATGCGCTGCTGTATAGCGTGTAGGGATTCTTCAATCATATGATCCCCCTTCAATCTATATATAAAACCATAAAATATATTTGTATAGACTATTCTATTATATAGTATTTATTATTGATTGTACATGATTTAGGACTTATAAAGCGCATAAATCTATGCATGTATATACTTAAAAAAGTACTACCGTTCTTGCAACATACCGAACAAAGCCATACGCCCGGTTTTACCAGATTCGCGACGATAGGAATAGCAATCACCTTCGGTTACACTATCGGTACCACCAATGGCGATATGTTCTTTAGGTACCCCATTAATAATAAGACCTTCGGCGATAAAGTTCCACAAATCGATATAGGCTTTATCTAATTTATCGCCTGGGTAATTTACTACATCTGCAACGCTACGTTCTGTCATACCACGCCAAGCTAATTCAAAACGTTTGCCCAGTTCTACATCAACTTCAAAGGACTCCGGTCCTATACTAGGTCCAAGATATACATAACAATCTTTGAACTCTGTACCGTAAGATTCTTTCATCGATTCAATGGTAAGTACAGGCAAATGGCCAATCGCACCGCGCCACCCTGCATGAACGGTGGCCATAGCATGATTCTTAGCATCGTAAATACCAACGGCTACGCAGTCGGCGGTAAATAAAAATAGTGGTACATTGGATAATTTTGTAAATACCGCATCACAGTCATCGATAGCTGTATCCTCTCCAAAGGCTCCAGCACCAACTAAGTCTTCTGTAATTTCAACAGCCTTGAGACCATGTACTTGATTACCACAAGAAATGTGTGTAGGTTCAACGCCTAAATATTCGGCGATAATAGCACGGTTCTCACGAACATGCTTTGGCTCATCCCCTACGTGAAAGGCTAAGTTTAGCGATTCATAAGGAGCTTGGGATACACCGCCATGGCGGAAGGTATCTCCCATAACGATGGGAAATTGGTCCGACCAATTAGGAGCTTCATAGGACCAAGTACCATGAGGACCTTGTACATCTATACGTTTTACAGATTGATTCATGAGTGCCTCCTATTTACAAACACCACAGCGCTTACAGCCTTGTACACATGGAGGCGTATACGCTTCATCGACGGAACGTTTCCATTCCATTTCAAGATACCCCTCATCCATCCCCATATCGAGGTGACTCCACGGCAAAAACTCATCAAAGCTACGCTCCCGATAGTTCATATCATCCATATCGAGGCCTGCTGCCTTCATTTCAGACTTAAAGGACTTACTACCACGATCTGCTGCACAAGCGGCAAGTACCGCGCCAAGGCGACGATCCCCACGAGCTAGTACACCTTGAATATATGCCTCTTTCGGTGACTCTACAAGCACTTCAATACGGCGATTTTTTTGTAGTGCTTTTTTAATATATTGTAATTTTTTCTCTACCGTTTTTTGATGGTCCATAGCCATCCACTGGAATGGTGTAAAAGGCTTAGGAATAAATGGATTAATACTAAGTGTCAAACGACCTTTACAGCCTACCTCGGCCATATGGGCTTGCGTCCGTTCTGCAAGACCTACGATGGCTTCAATATCCTCGTCTGTTTCCGTTGGCAACCCAATCATGATGTAAAGGCGCATGTGTTGAATGCCGGACTTAGCAGATAAAGTTGCAGCATTTTTCAAATGCTCTTCACTAATGCCTTTATTTATAACGCGGCGTAACCGTTCACTGCCCGTTTCTGGGGCAATGGTAATCGTCTTTTGTCCGCTATCTGCCAATCCGTCTACTACGGCTTGCGTCAAAGAATCCGCCCGTAAGGATGCACAAGAATAGCGCATATCTTTAGAACGAATATACGTAACCAGTTCATCTACCTCTGGATAATCGGAAATAGCGGCCCCCATAAGGCCTACCTTTTTACCTAATTTCTCTGCTCTATCTACGCCTTCTTTTAATATTTCTAAAGGTCGTACGCGCGGTACACGGAAGCAATAGCCTGCCATACAGAATCGACAATGGCGACCACAACCACGAGCTACCTCGATGATATACATAGCACCAAACTCTGTATAATTTGTAGCTACTACGGTCTCACCGCCGCTAGTGAGCATTTCAAAGTGACGTTTAATTGTCTTAGGAACGCCCTCGGCTATATCATAGCCTTTAAAAGCCCCATCTTCACTATAAATCGGCACATATAAGGATGGAACGTACACACCAGATACATTCGCTAATTGACGCAAAATAGCATGGCGATCTAAGCCTTCCATTTTACCATCACGAATGATGTCTAGAACGCGGCTGACGATACCTTCCCCTTCACCGATAATGAAAGCATCGATAAAGTCCGCAAATGGCTCAGGATTAAAGGTAGCACAAGGACCACCAGCAATAACGATAGGGTCAAACTCTGTGCGGTCTTTCCCCATAATCGGTACACGGCCATAACGTAACATAAGTGGAATATGGAAATAATCCATTTCAAAGGTCACATCAAAGGCGACCACATCAAACTGATGCATAGGCCGTTGCGTTTCAACACTCATAAGAGGAGTCTTAGTTTTATCGTACGCTTCTAGTTCTTTTTTCTCCGGCAAGAAGATACGTTCACATACGCTATCATTACGTAAGTTGATTTCCTCATAGATGATGTGTAGACCAAGATTACTCATGCCCACAAAATATGTATTAGGATAGACAATAGCCACCTTTTGTCCTGCATGAGGATTTACAGTTACTCGACTATCTTCGTCTCTATATAATTCCTGTAATCGATCAATTAAATCTTTACGATTCACTATGTTCCTTTCTATATAAGCCCACTACGAATAGTGGGCTTAAAAATACTAACTATTAGATTTTAGATTTTAATTTATCTTTAGTATGTACAGTCTTAGTCTTTAAACTATTTACAAGCTGAGGACGATGTTTTCTTTCATAAGGATAGATAACTACTTCGCCATCTTTATATTCAGCAATGTATACATCTTTAATTTTATACCCTTGCTTTTCCACTTCTGCTTCAAGCCACTCTTGCTCTTTTTCAATTACAGCTAATGTAAAATGATTAATTTGACCATCATCAATAAGGTCAAATTTAATATTTTCATCACCGAATTGAACAACGCTTAACTGACCATTTTGCTCTAATACAGCACGTTTTACATCTGTTACATATTGAACACCAGCTGTACGTAATTTCAATTTAAGTTCCGCCGCTTGGATACCATAACGCATACATTCGTCTGTCAATACATGACCTTTTTCAATTACAATAACGGGATGACCATCTAGAATTGTTTTGAAAAAACGAAGATTACCTTTTAAGAATTTAAGGGACATTACAAGGATAGTCCACAAGATGAGAACTAACATAAACTGTAAGATACCAATTTGATCGTTGTAAATGATGGCACCAATAATACCACCAAGTACGTAGTTTTGTAATTGGTCTAGTGCAGAGGTTGGTGCTAAGTTGCCCTTCCCCATTAAGTTGATTTGTAAAATAATAGCTAAGAGACCAATGGCCAGTTTTGCAAAGACCATACCATATATAGTCATAGATTCTATCATATATTTACTCCTTTTTTATTTTTTAAATAATGTAAGGCCTGTAGAATGTTCAAACGGATATATATCGATGTCCCCATCTGTATACTCTGCAACATACACATCCTTAATGGTATAGCCTTGCTTTGCTAATTCCCCAACTAGCCAAGATTCATCTTTATTAATTAAATCTAGTGCAAAAGGATTAATTTGACCATCTGTAATCAAATCTAACAAAACATTTTCTTCGCCGAACTTAACAACCTTTAACTGTCCATTTTGTTCTAAAATAGCCCGTTTAACATCTTTTGCACGGAGAACACCGGCTGCACGCAATTTCATTTTTAACTCAGCCGCTTGCATGCCAAAGCGCATACATTGGTCTGTCAAAATGACACCGTTCTCTACTAAAATAGCTGGATGACCATCAAGAATTTTTTTGAAGAATCTAAAATTACCTTTTAGAAACTTTATAGTCAACACAAGAATAGTCCATAAGATAAGAACCAAGATAAATTGTAATATACCAATGGCAGGATTATAAATAATAGCACCTATAATACCACCGAGTACATAGTTTTGCAATTGATCTAATGCTGAGGTAGGGGCTAAATTGCCCTTCCCCATCACATTAATTTGTAAAATAATAGCTAGTAGGCCAATACCTAGCTTTGCAAATACCATTCCATAAACAGGTATAAAATCCGTCATTATTAACTCCTTACTACCTTAATCCACTTTATCGTGAAGTCGATCTGTAGGACTCACTGTATACACACGAGTGATTGTATAGGTAGTATATTCAGGATTAAATTGCACCTCATAATATGCATCACTAACTTTTAAAATCATACCATTACGCACTTTTAAGGAGTTAACCGCTAATTGACCTTCATCTACACCACGGTCCGCACTAAAGGAGTGTAAGAATTGAGCCATTCTAGAAGAATCCTCAGAGTAATTCTTCATACGACCATATTCTTGATATTCTAAACCTAAGAAAAACACAATAATTAAAGATAAAATAACTGTTAAATCACGATAACGGCTTGTAAAACCATTACGCAAAATTTGAATACCCACGCCGAGAAGGGCTAATAAAATGACTACGAAAAAGATAAAGCCTAATGTGTGACCAGATGCAATCTGACTCTCCACATATGAAACCGTATAGAAGTCCATTGTAATTCTCCTTTCAAATGAATTGCTATTACGTCTATATAAACAACTAGTATATTCACTGTAAATTACTAGTTCATTTATCTTAAATTACTTATTATATCTATTATATTAAATTTTAAAGGATTATTATATAGAAATATTTACCATTATACAATGCAAACATTACTATTTCCTGTATGAAAAAACAGTTGGTGTCATAGTCAACACCAACTGTTCTTTATAAGCAATACAAAAGCGCCCCATAAAGAGGCGCATGTATTAGCATATTGCCAGCTAAGAGATTATAGAGTAATACTCTTATTTCAACCAGCTCATCAAGTTACGAAGTTCTGCACCAACTGGTTCGATTGGATGGTTAGCAGCTGCTTCACGATGTTCTTTAAGGAATTTTTGACCATTTTTGGAATCAGCCAAGAATTCGTCAGCGAATTTACCAGATTGGATATCAGCCAAGATTTGTTCCATAGCTTTTTTAGTATCTGCAGTAATTACGCGAGGACCTGCATGGTAGTCACCATATTCAGCAGTGTTGGAAATGGAGTGGCGCATTTTTTGGAAGCCACCTTCGTAGATAAGGTCTACGATCAATTTCATTTCATGCAAGCATTCGAAGTAAGCGTTTACAGGTTCATAACCAGCTTCTGTTAATACTTCGAAACCAGTTTTGATCAATTCAGTAACACCACCGCACAATACAGCTTGTTCACCGAAGAGGTCAGTTTCAGTTTCGGATTTGAAGTTAGTTTCCAAGATACCGGAACGGCCACCACCGATACCAGAAGCCCATGCTAATGCAACTTCTTCAGTATCACCAGATGGATCTTTTTCTACAGCGTACAAGCAAGGAACACCGGAGCCTTCTTGGTATGTACGACGTACTAAATGACCAGGGCCTTTAGGAGCTACCATGAATACGTTGATGTCTTCACGAGGTACGATTTTACCGAAGTGAATGTTGAAGCCGTGAGCGAATGCCAAGTATGCACCTTGTTTCAAGTTAGGAGCGATATCTTGTGCATATACGTCTGCTTGTAATTCGTCTGGAATCAATACCATAACGATGTCAGCACCTTTAACTGCTTCTGCAGTTTCTTTTACTGTAAGGCCTGCTTCTTCAGCAGCTTTCCAGCTAGAAGAACCACCACGAAGACCAATTGTTACGTCCATACCATTTTCTTTCAAGTTCAATGCATGAGCATGACCTTGGGAACCGTAACCTAAAACTGTAATTTTTTTGCCTTCCAATTTGCTCAAATTACAATCTGCATCATAATAAACTGTAGTACCTAAAATTTTACCTGCCATACTAGACAACCTCCAATATATATTCAATAGAATATCTAATATATATACTGTACACAATCTCACAAATAAATGCAAGGTTTGTAGTGTATATCGTAATTTATCGAATAGTCAAATAGACTAATCTACAACTTAAATTTGTACCCTTTTTGTATTAAGAAAAAATGAATT
>CAKPSA010000029.1 GCA_934183145.1 uncultured Veillonella sp. | reverse complement strand
ATCATGGCCATATTGGGTACATGAACTGGTGTTTTTCTAAAAACTGTTATGGAACGCTCTTTATGCAATAGATTCACCATGATAGTGGTATATGAAATATGAATATTTAAATAATTATGAGGTATCCCCATAAAAGTGGCTGATTTTAACATCTCTTCAATAATTCGATTTGTATCTGCACCACATTCCATGAGTAGCTTGCCTATGTTTAATAGGACATCAAGTTTTCGGTGTATATGGATAAACGGGTTCTCTAGAACTTCATTTTTTTCTTCTAATGTAAATTGTTGCATATATCTCCCTAGATAATGATAGACCATACTATTGTTATCTTTTGTACAAGGTATAATTTAATACTACATGTATTATACCATTAATTATTTTAAATAATCCTTGCATTTTATAGGGTACACTTGTACAATCGAATTGTAAACCTAGGTTGACAAAGAAAGGGGCTCTAAACTATGCGTGATGAAGTATTAGAATTCTTGAGACAAAACCAAGGTAGTTTCGTATCGGGACAAGATATGTCGGAAGCGTGTCATGTTTCGCGCACAGCTATTTGGAAGCATATTAAAGCATTACGTCAAAAAGGCTACAAAATAGAATCTTATACCAAGAGGGGGTATCGATTATTGGAGGAACCTGATTTGTTGAGTCCATTAGCAATGAAGCAAATCTTAAAAACAGATGTATTTGGCAAACGGTATGTCTATATGGACACTACCGAATCAACTAACTTAGAAGCTCGTCGCTTAGCACAACAAGGTGCAGAAGAAGGCACGGTTGTTGTTACAGAGGAACAGGCTGCTGGCCGCGGTCGTTTGTCGCGGGGCTGGTACTCTCCATTCGGGAAAGGTCTATGGTTTAGTCTCATTTTGCGCCCTGACTTTGCACCTGTAGAAGCACCGAAATGTACCTTGATGGCAGCAGTGGCCTTAACAAAAGCATTCCATAAAATGGGGCTTACCGATGCAGGTATTAAATGGCCCAATGATATTCTTGTGAATGGTCGTAAATTAGTTGGTATCTTGACTGAAATGTCCGGCTCTATGGAGGAAATTTCCTATATTGTTATGGGCATAGGGGTCAATGTAAAGACTAAACAAGAAGAGCTCCCAGAAGAATTGAAGCTGATTGCTACATCCTTAGCTATGGAAGGTATTGATGTTGAGCGGACGGAAGCTTTTAAAATTATATTAGAATCTTTAGAACATCAATATTATGAAGTTCTCGATAGCGGTTTTGAGGAAACTCTAAATGAATGGCGCCAATTGTCGGTAACGCTTGGTGAGGAAATTGAAGTGAGAGCACCAGGAAATACCTATGAAGGGGTAGCTACAGATATTGATGAAGACGGTAATTTGTTAGTAAGAATCCCTGATGGGACAGTTAAACGTATTGTGGCAGGGGACGTGTCAATTCGTCCGCGCAAATAGGAGGCATTCATGTTATTAGTAATTGATGTGGGGAACACCAATATTGTTCTCGGTGTATACGACAAGACAGAACTTGTGGGTCACTGGCGTATTTCCACGGATCGCGTACGGACCACCGATGAATATGGCATGTTGATGATGAACCTGTTCTTCCATGATCGTAAGGTTGATGTGAAGGATATTAAAGATATCATCATTTCCTCAGTTGTGCCACCATTGATGCCTACATTAGAGCGCGTTTGTTTACGTTATTTCAATGTAAACCCTCTTATTGTTGGGCCTGGCACTAAGACCGGTATCGCTATTAAGTATGATAATCCTCGTGAAGTAGGGGCTGACCGTATTGTAAATGCTGTAGCAGCACATGAACAATATAAAGGGGATTTAATAATTATCGACTTTGGTACAGCAACTACCTATTGTGCTGTTAAAGGCAATGGCGATTATATGGGTGGCGTTATTACACCAGGTGTCACAATTTCTGCAGAGGCGCTGTTCCAACGGGCTGCTAAATTGCCACGTATTGATGTAAGAGATCCAGGGCAAGTAATTTGTCGTAACACAGTATCTTCTATGCAGTCTGGTATGTTCTATGGCTATGTAGGCCAAGTGGAAGGTCTTGTATCTCGTATGAAAGCCGAAATGGGCGATCATGTAACTGTTGTGGCTACAGGTGGTTTGGCACAACTTATCAGCAGTGCTACGGACTGCATTGATCATGTAGAACCTATGCTTACATTAGAAGGCTTACGCCTTATTTACGAAAGAAATAAATAATGCTACTATAATATAGTTACATATATGTAACGAAGTAGTGTACATTCGGGTACAGCTTATGCTGTACCCTTTTTGTTAGGGGATATAGAATTATATGAACAATAAACAATGGCAAATAGGGTCCGTCAAAATTGACGGGCAAGCCATATTAGCGCCAATGGCAGGGGTTAGCGATATTGCCTATCGTTTACTTGCTAAAGAGCATGGCGCCGCCTTGGTATGTACTGAAATGGTAAGTGCTATGGGCATTAAATATAAAAATGAGCGCACTCATGAATTGTTGCGTCTTGAAGAGGTAGAGCGACCTGTTTCTATGCAAATCTTCGGGTCTAATCCAGAGGCGATTGCCATCGGTGCAAAGGTTGTAGCTGATGCGGGGGCCGATATTGTAGATATCAATATGGGCTGTCCTGTTAAAAAAGTCGTTTCCTCCGGTGATGGCTCTGCACTTATGAAGAATCCTGACTTAGCTGCACGCGTAGCAGAGGCTGCAGTTAAGGCTGTTGATGTGCCTGTAACAGTGAAAATACGTATTGGTTGGGATAGTGATTCTATCAATGTAGTAGACTTTGCTAAGCGTATCGAATCTACTGGTGTGGCGGCTATCGCCGTACATGGTCGTACAAAGGAACAGATGTATAGTGGTCATGCGGACTGGTCTTATATTAAGGCTGTAAAAGAGGCAGTATCTGTACCTGTAATTGGCAATGGTGATATAGTAGAACCAGAGGATGCGAAACGCATGCTCGATGAAACTGGGTGTGATGCGATAATGGTTGGCCGAGGTGCCCAGGGGAATCCGTGGATTTTCGGTCGCATTCACCATTATTTAGCGACTGGTGAAGTATTACCGGCTCCGACCGATATTGAACGTCTCGATATGTTGTTACAGCATTTTGATTTATTGTGCCAATACAAGGGTGAGAGTATGGCTGTTAAGGAAATCCGTACCCATGCAGGGTGGTATATGAAGGGCCTTCCTGAATCTGCATATTGGCGCAATCGGGTGAATACAATTCATACCGTAACAAGCTTTCACAATGAGCTAGAATCATACCGTAAAATACTGGCTGAAATGTAGTCAGATTGACAAATGTACAGTATTTTTATATAATGGTTGAGATAATTTAGAAATAAAAGATAAGGTGTCATCTTACTATGGCACTTTTTTCTTATTTTATTTATATGTAGAAAGAGTGGGGTACCCATGGCAGACGTAAAAGAAACATTACTTACCGCCGAAGGTTTAAAGAAATTAGAAGAAGAATTAACGTATTATAAATCTGTACGTCGTATTGAAGTGTCTGAACGTATTAAGACTGCTATTGAATATGGCGATATCAGTGAAAACTCTGAATATGATGATGCAAAAAATGAACAAGCTTTCATCGAAGGTCATATTGTAGAGCTTGAAAATAAAATTAACACTGCGAAAATCATCGACGAATCCGTAAAAGGTGATGTTGTATCCGTAGGTAGCAAAGTAACTGTATTAGATACAATGTACAATGATGAATTAGAATATGTTATCGTTGGTTCCTCTGAAGCGGATCCATTTAACAATCGTATCTCTAACGAATCTCCTGTAGGTAAAGCTATTTTGGGCAAACGTAAAGGTGATGAAGTAGAAGTTTCCACACCAGATGGTCCTGTTACATTCAAAGTGTTAGCAATCCAATAATTTACATTTACTGACGAAGAGGCGATAACATGAGTGAAGAAATTAAAAATGTACAAGAAGAGCTGAATGAGCAAATGCAAATTCGCCGCGACAAATTGGCTGAATACGAAGCGGATGGTATCTATCCATTTGGTCAACGTTTTGTTGTAAAAGATAATGCAAAAGACATTAAAGATGACTTCTTCTTGAAATATGACGGTCAACCTGTAGTTATTGCAGGTCGTTTGATGACAATCCGTTCCCATGGTAAAACAGCATTTGCGAATATGCGTGATAAATCTGGCGATATTCAAGTATATTTCCGTAAAGATGTATTGGGTGAAGAGGCTTATAAATACGTAAAAATGCTCGATATCGGTGATATTATCGGTGTTGAAGGTCACGTATTTAAAACTCATACAGGGGAAGTTACAATTAAAGTTAACAAATTAACTTTGTTATCCAAATCTTTACGTCCATTACCAGAAAAATGGCATGGTTTAAAGGATACAGAACTTCGTTACCGTCAACGTTATGTTGATTTGATTGTAAACCCTGAAGTGCGTGATACATTTGTAAAACGCTCCCAAATCGTTGCTAAGATTCGCGAATATATGATGCGTGATGGCTTTATGGAAGTAGAAACACCAATGATGCATGCTATTCCTGGTGGTGCTGCTGCTCGTCCATTCATTACACACCACAATGCGCTTGATATCGATATTTACATGCGTATTGCACCAGAATTGTACCTAAAACGCTTAATTGTTGGTGGTATGGACCGTGTATTCGAAATGAACCGTTGCTTCCGTAACGAAGGTATCGACAACCGTCATAATCCAGAGTTCACTACTATTGAATCCTACCAAGCTTATGGCGATGTAGAGGATGCAATTCGTTTAACTGAAAATCTTGTGTCTTACTGTGCTCAAGAAGTTCTAGGTACACAAGAAATTACATATCAAGGTACAGAAATCAATTTGACTCCACCTTGGAATCGTATCACAATGGCTGAAGGTGTAAAAAAATACACTGGTGAAGACTTTGATGCAGTGACTACTGTAGAAGAAGCTCGTGCTATTGCAGATCGCTTAAATGTAGAATATACAGAAAATGATGGTATTGGTAAAATCTTAAATCTTTGCTTCGAAGATTATGTAGAAGAAAACTTGATTCAACCAACTATCGTATATGGTCATCCAAAAGAAATTTCTCCACTTGCTAAAGCAAGTCGTGAAAATCCATTGGCTACAGAACGTTTTGAAGCATTCATTTATGGTCGTGAATTGGCAAATGGCTTCTCCGAGTTAAATGACCCAATCGATCAAAAACAACGTTTCTTGGATCAATTGAAAGAACGTGAAGCTGGTGATGATGAAGCTCACCGCATGGATGAAGACTTCGTTACTGCTCTTGAATACGGTTTACCTCCAACAGCTGGTTTAGGTGTTGGTATTGACCGTCTTGTTATGTTCTTAACAGACTCTGCATCCATCCGCGATGTATTGTTGTTCCCATTGATGAAACCAGAAGCTCCTAAGTATATTGAAGCTGAAGAAGAAGCAGCTGAATAATCTAAAACTAAAAGGCTCCCTATTCTTTGAGTAGGGAGTTTTTTTATTCGTCATATGTTGTTAATAGTATATTTTATTTTATATATGTTGATGTAGTATATGAACGATACATAGTTATAAAAGGAGGAGGCTGTGAAACATTTAAAGATTGCTTTATCTGATTCCGTACAATCCAAAATTAGTTCTATAGAGGGCCGTATATGTGTTCCTGTTTCTGATACAGATTTTATAGATGTAGGTGCCGTTGTAATCGGTGATTGTGATTTAGATTTTGTCAATAATAATCAAATTCATACATTTGGTATACCTATTATTGTTCTAAGATTTGATGAAACTAGCGATTTATCTTTATATAAGGATCGCATAGCATCGATTATAGATTTTTCATCTACAAGTTTGGACGATTGCAAATTAGAGATCGAAAAATTAGTTGTAAATTATGAATCCTCTATTTTGCCACCATTTTTCAGTGCTTTATCCGATTATGTGGGGGAACGAAATTCACAGTTTGACTGTCCAGGTCATCAAGGTGGTCAGTTCTTCTATAAACATCCTACAGGTCGTGCCTTTTATAATTTCTTTGGGGAAAATATATTTAGAGCAGACCTTTGTAATGCAGATGTAAAATTAGGGGATCTTTTAATTCACGAAGGCTATGCGTATGATGCGCAAGCGCATGCAGCGAAAGTCTATAATGCTGATAAAACTTATTTTGTGTTAAATGGTACATCTTCAGCGAATAAGGTAGTTCTTAATGCCCTTTTAACACCAGGGGATATTATTTTATATGATCGGAATAACCATAAATCCATTTGCCATGGAGGCCTTGTTATGTCAGGTGCAACGCCTATATATCTTGAGACTGCACGCAATCCTTTTGGCTCCATTGGAGGTATTTTAGATCATTGTTTTGATGAAAGTTATATTCGTCAATTAATCGGTGAAAAATCCCCTGAAAAAGCAAAGGCTAAGCGTCCTATTCGTTTAGCAGTAATTCAATTGGGTACCTATGATGGGACGATTTATAATGCTCGTCAAGTAGTAGATAAAATTGGTCATCTTTGTGACTATATTTTCTTTGACTCTGCATGGGTGGGATATGAACAATTTATTCCTATGATGAAAGATTGTAGTCCCCTATTATTAGAGTTAGGTCCAAATGATCCAGGAATTTTAGTAACCCAATCAGTACATAAGCAACAAGCTGGTTTTTCTCAAACCTCTCAAATTCATAAGAAGGATAGTCATATAAAGGGGCAAGACCGTTATGTAGATCATAAACGTTTTAATAATTCCTTTATGATGCATGCATCTACCTCTCCATTTTATCCGTTATTTGCATCTCTTGATGTAAATGCAAAAATCCATGAAGGTGAACTAGGTCAAAATTTATGGCGTGAATGTGTTGAAGTTGCTATTGATGCTCGTAAAGCCGTATTGAAGCACTGCAAATATCTCCGCCCGTTAGTACCACCTATAGTGCATGGCAAAAAATGGGAAGACGGAAATACGCAGGATATGGCAGGTGATGTAGATTACTTTGCTTTTGAGCCGGAAGCCAAGTGGCACTCGTTTAAAGGCTATGGTAAGGGGCAATATTTTATCGATCCTTGTAAATTCCAACTGATTACACCAGGAATTAATGTAGAGACTGGCGAATATGAAGAGTTTGGCATCCCTGCTAATATTCTTGCTAATTATTTACGGGAAAATCGAATTATCCCTGAAAAATGTGATTTAAATACGATTTTATTCCTTATGACACCAGCAGAATCTCAAAGTAAGATGGATGAGCTCGTAGCGGAACTCATTCGTTTTGAAGACCTCATAGATCGAGATGCACCAATGGAAGAGGTGCTGCCATCTATTTACTTTAGTCATATAGAGAAATATAAAGGTTATAGTATTCGTCAGCTATGTCAAGAAATGCATGATTTTTATAAGTCTAGAAATGTAAGCCTTCTACAACAACGGCTATTCTCTCGTGAATATTTCCCCGACTATGTAATGAATCCACAAGAGGCAAATTTTGAGTTTCAACGCAATAAGGGGGAATTAATACCGCTACGCGAAGCAGAAGGACGTATTGCTCTTGAGGGGGCTCTTCCATATCCACCAGGTGTATTGTGTGTGCAACCAGGAGAACGTTGGTCAAAGACGGCTTGCGACTATTTCTTGGCTTTAGAAGAAGGTATCAATCTGTTGCCAGGTTTTGCGCCAGAAATACAAGGTGTATACATTACAGAACAAGCTAATGGCTATAAACAAGCCTATGGATATGTATTGAAAAAAGAATATGAAATGTAAGATTATACGATAGAATACAAGGATTATAGGAATTTACTGAATTAATAAATCTATAGAAAATAGTTTTTTAGTTAAATTAAAAAACAATCTGACTTTTTATTAATAATTATTGACAGTGTATAAAAATAACTTTATACTAAGTCTATAAAATGTATTAAACGCATAATATTAATGATAAAAACTCATTAAATGAAATTTTTTCTTATTTAGTTTTAATACCTATACATAAGATACTGATATTAAATTTTATAGTAATATGATATTCCTTGTATAACCTTGACGTGATGGGTCAAGGCTCTCTAGCGTAAACCGATATTTGCGACTACAAGAGCTTATTTTTGATGCTCTTGTAGTCGTTTTTTGTTTATCTACTTATATTTTATTTTTCTAAAAGTTTGGGAGGTAAATGAGATGAGTTCGATGGAGTACGAAAGAACTAATCAATCTAAGGGTTTTCTTGATCGGTTTTTCAAGTTATCCCAACATGGCACGTCAGTAAAAACTGAGTTTTTTGCTGGTATTACAATGTTTATTGCATCCGTGTATATCCTAGCGGTTATACCAAATTTGCTAGCTGTATCGGGGATGCCTCATGAGAGTACAGTGGCTGCCGTGATTTTAACTACTGCCTTTGCCACAATGCTTATCGGTTTAGTAGCCAATGTTCCTGTTATCGTAGCACCCGGCCTTGGTCTTAGTGCGTTCTTTTCGTACACTATTTGTGGTGCTATGGGGCTTAGTTGGCAAACAGCATTAGGAGCTGTTTTTATCTCTGGTACAGTGTTTGTTATTTTAACGGTTACCAAAGTTCTTAACAAAATTGTAGATGGTATTCCGCAAGTGTTAAAAACATCTATCGGTGTGGGGATTGGTTTATTCGTTGCTTTTATCGGCTTTAAAAATGCGCACATTATCGTTTCTGATAATGCTACCTTTGTAACATTAGGAAATATGAAAGACCCGGCTGTATTATTGACCTTATTGGGTTTATTTATTACTAGTATTTTGCTTGCCAAACAAGTTAAAGGTGGCTTGCTCATCGGCATGGCTTTCACTACAATAGCAGCGATGGGATTAGGTTTAACTAAGATGCCTGCTACAAGTGCAGATATCTTTAATTTGGTGCCACCGGTTCCAGTTGATACATTCGCTCAACTAGATGTAATGGGCGCCATTAAATATGGTATATTCTCTATCATTTTCTCCATTACTATTGTAGATATGTTTGATAATATCGGTACATTAATTGGTGTAACGAGAAAGGCAAACCTCGTAGATGAAAATGGTAAATTTGAAAATTTAGACAAAGCATTGCTATGTACGTCTATCGGTGCTGCTGCAGGTGCCGTTGCAGGTACTTCTACAGTTACTTCTTATATTGAAAGTGCGGCTGCTGTTGCGGATGGTGGTCGTACAGGACTTACTGCAGTAGTAACAGGCCTTTTATACTTGGGGTCTCTGTTCTTTGCTCCATTATTCTTGTTGGTGCCTGTACAAGCGACAGCACCTGTACTCATTACCATTGGCGTATTTATGATGAGTGAAGTAACGCACATTGACTTCACTGATTTTACAGAAGCATTGCCTGCATTCTTAACGATTCTTCTCATGCCATTAACATTTAGTATTGCTCAAGGCTTATCCTTTGGATTCGTTTCTTATACATTGATTAAACTGACAACGGGCCGCCGTCGCGAAATTCATCCAATTATGTACATCCTGACTGTGGCGTTCATCATTCACTTTGCTATTTAAATAGCATATACTATGAATCATATAGCATAGTCTATTAAAGAAAATCTAGCGTGTTATTTGGGCATAGTCTTTTAACGCTCTGATCACGTAAGGAGGTTATATGAATTCGACACTTATTTTAAAAGGAAATATCTTATATACACCGCGTCCATCAGAGTTTATATCTATTCAACATGGCTATATCATTGCCGTAGATGGTGTGGTCGTATATTGTGGTGAAAGTATTCCACCAGCTTATGCAGCATGCGAGGTTACTGATTATGGTGATAATCTTATCATTCCAGGCTTTGTAGATACGCATGCTCACGCTCCGCAGTATTGTAATCGTGGCCTTGGTATGGATAAAGAATTATTACCATGGCTAGAAACCTATACATTCCCTGAAGAAGCAAAATTTAGTGATCAAGATTATGCACGGTTAGTATATGGCGCCTTTGTCCAAGACTTATGGAGAAATGGGACTACTAGAAGTATACTGTTTGGTACTATCCATAAAGAAAGTACATTGGTGTTGATGGAACTTTTACAAAAAGCTGGATTATCTGCCTATGTAGGTAAGGTCAATATGGACCGCAATAGTCCGGATTTCTTGATTGAAGAAACAAGTCAATCCTTAGCGGATACGAAAGACTGGTTAGAAGAAGCTGTTCCATTTGGTCCTTTAGTAAAACCTATAATTACCCCTCGGTTTGTACCATCCTGTACAAGTGAGTTAATGTCTGGGCTAGGTAAATTGGCCGAAGAGTACAATGTACCAATTCAATCTCATTTATCGGAAAATCATGGCGAAATCGATTGGGTGGCAGCATTACATCCGGAGTCACCAAATTATACAGATGTATATTATGAACACAAATTGATGGGGCGGACGCCAACGGTAATGGCTCATTGCATTCATTTAAGTGATGAAGAAATGGATCGTATGGCAGAAACACAAACTATGGTATCTCATTGTCCATATTCCAATGTAAACCTATCAAGTGGTATTGCACCGATTCGTAAGCTAATGAAACGGAATATATCAATTGGTTTAGGCTCTGATATTTCTGGTGGTCATATGGTATCAATGGCGAAGGTTCTTACAGAAGCCATTGGATTATCTAAAATGAAATGGGTGGAAGTAGATTCAAATTATGCGCCTCTCACATTAAGTGAAGCATTCTATATGGCTACAAAGGGTGGAGGTAAGTTCTTTGGTAAGGTGGGTAGCTTTGAAAAAGGTTGTGACCTAGATGCCCTTATCATTGATGATACATCACTATTTGATCCGAATGAACGCACCTTAGAGGAACGGCTTGAACGTTGGTTATATGTTGGTGATGATCGACATATTGTTGAGCGCTATGTAGCGGGACAGGTATTACTGAAACCTCAAGGTTTTCAAGGTTAATAGTTAATCTGTATTAAAGCTGGCAATAAAAAAGAATTTACATAGTATCCATAGCAGGTAGTTTGTATAGCATGCAAGCTACCTGTTTTATTTTGACCTCATATTGCGCATCAATGCCCTTGGTGTATAATAAAAAGATATACAAATTAAGAAAGTGGGGTACTTAATGGATATATTAGGGGCAAGACGCTCTATAGAACAGAAGTTACTTATGCAATCCGTAGGGTTAATGGCCCTTGTAGCGGTAAGTGGTACTATAATGGGTATTGTCACGGGATCTAGCGCGGTCTTATTAGATGGTGTATTTTCCTTTGTGGATGTTGTTATTAAGATCATGATGCTTATGACGGCCAAGTTAATAGCCCGTGAGACGAGTAAGCGATTCCAGTTTGGCTATTGGCAGTTTGAACCTTTGGTACTCGCCGTAGAAGGCTTCTTTATATTGCTAATCGTAATTTATGCCTTATCTAGTGGCATTACAGACCTTATATCGGGCGGGCGTCATGTAGATTTTGGGCCAGCCATTTATTATGCTATCTTTTTCACCGTTGCTGATACAATATATTACTTGTATGTACGACGGATTAATAAAAGCTTACAGTCCAACTTAATTAAATTTGATAATGTGAGTTGGTATGTTGATGCTTTACTGGAAGCGGCTATTTTGATCAGTTTCGTAGTGGCTATCATGTTAGAAGGAACTGAATATGCTGATTGGGCAGCGTATATTGACCCAATTGTTCTCATCGTATTAGCAGTACAGATGATACCGTCAGCATTCAGCATTATTATCCCATCTGTGAAACAAGTATTAGGGTGGGCGCCGACTTCATTGCATAATGAAGTGCAAGAAATCATGGATCGCTTTATGGAAAAGTACAATTTCAAAGATTATGTTTCTAGTGTACAAGTATATGGGAACACTCGAATTATTGAAATTGATATTTTAGTTCGTAAGAACTTCCCTTATCAAACGATTGCTGAAATCGATGCGATTCGCAATGAAATTGACCAGGAAATTGGAGGGAACCCAACGGAAAAATGGGTAACCATTTCTTTCACGGGAACCCGAAAATGGATGGCCAAAGATTATTTACTAGAAGAAGATGATGATGAATAGTATAAAAATTAATTAGAAATCTAGTAGGTAGCTTATAATTTAATGATAAATACACCAATATATGGTATACTTAAACGTATTGAATATATTGTTCGTAGCATAGTTGGAAGATGAGGTTTATAGTATGTTAGACTTGAAATTTGTCCGTGAAAATATTGATTTAGTGCAACAAAACTTAGATAATCGTCACACGAAAGGCGATTTGGAAACCTTTGTATCCGCTTATGATGAACGTCGTCAGTTGATTGGTAAAGTAGAGGAGTTAAAAGCTCTTCGTAACTCCGTAACTGAAGAAATTAGCCAATTAAAACGCAATAAAGAAAATGCAGATGATAAAATCGCAGAAATGAAAAAAGTAGGCGATGAAATCGCTGAGCTTGATAATCGTATTCGCGATGTAGAAGCAAAATTACGTGATGCGGCGTTGATGTTACCTAATATGTGTGATGCATCTGTTCCTGTTGGCGCTGATGAAGATGAAAATGTAGAGCAGCGTAAATGGGGCGAACCACGTCAATTTGACTTTGATGTACAAGCTCATTGGGATTTAGGTGAAAATCTTGATATCCTTGATTTCAATCGCGCTGGTAAAATGAGCGGTGCTCGTTTTACCGTATATAAAGGTTTAGGTGCTCGTTTAGAACGTGCTCTTATTAACTTCATGGTTGATCTTCATGTAGATAAACAAGGCTACACTGAAATGATGACTCCATATATGGTAACTCGTGAAACCTTGACAGGTACTGGCCAATTACCTAAATTTGCGGAAGATATGTACCATGTAGAGGATACAGAATACTTCTTAATTCCTACAGCTGAAGTTACATTGACTAACTATCATAGCGGTGAAATCTTGAACGAAGAAGATTTGCCAAAATACTATACTGCATTTACTGCATGTTTCCGTGCTGAAGCAGGATCTGCAGGCCGTGATACACGCGGTCTTATCCGTCAACATCAATTCAACAAAGTTGAAATGGTTAAATTAGCTAAACCTGAAGACTCTTATGGAGAATTAGAAAAGTTAACTGACAATGCAGAAGAAGTATT
>CAKPSA010000028.1 GCA_934183145.1 uncultured Veillonella sp. | reverse complement strand
CGCGAACAGCTACATGTAGGTATTCCTATTGGTGGCTCTATTTTCTTAGAAGCTAGTATCTTTAGTATTGCTGGCCTCTTGATGGTTCACTTTGGATCCGCCGTCGTAGCGGCTCATCAGTCAGTTATTTCCTTTACCAATGTATTCTACTGTTTACCGCTCAGTATTGCTATGGCTTCCACTATTGCAGTCGCCTATGAACTCGGTGCAGGTCGTAAACAAGAGGCTATCCAATACTCCTATATCTCTCGTATCTTAGCCATTGTGTTGGCTATCATGATTTGTACTTTTACATTCACCAACATGGATACTATTGCGGATCTCTTTACGAATGACGATGAAGTATATAAACTCATCTATAGCTTCCTTGGGTACGGTGTATTCTTCGCTGCCATCGATGCTATTGGGACTCCTTTACAAGGTATATTGAGAGCTTATAAAGATGTAAAAGTAGTTCTTTACATTTCCCTCGTTTCCTATTGGGGCGTATGTTTCCCTACGGCCTATATTCTTGCTAAAAATCCTAATTATGGACCATTTGGCGTATGGATTGGCTTACTCTCCAGCGTACTAGTGGCAGGCATATTATTCACCTGGCGTACTTGGTACATTCAACGTCAACAAAAGTAAATAACCTCTAATACAGAAAAAAGAGTATCTTATGTAAGATGCTCTTTTTTATTTCAATATGTCTTGTTTTTCTACCTTGGACATACGGAAGAAATTATATAGTGCTTCTGCCGTTTTATAGTTCATAGAGTCTACCTTTGAAAGTTCATCAATGGATGCCTCTTTCATAGCCTCTAAACTATTAAAATGCGCCCATAGAGCTTTACGGCGTTTAGGGCCAATCCCTTCGATATGATCTAAAATAGACTCTAAGTTGCGTTTACCACGCAATTTGCGATGGTAGGTAATAGCAAATCGATGGGCTTCATCACGTATTTGTTGCAGTAATTGTAGCTCTGGCGTGTGATGGCTCAAAATGATACTTTCAGATTGCCCTTCTACAAAGACCTCTTCAATGCGTTTAGCCAAGGAGATAACAGGCACATCAGTAACACCTACGGCGCGTATTAACGGCAATGCTGCGTTAAGCTGCCCTTTACCACCGTCGATGATAATAAGGTCAGGCATAGGCCAATCTGTTTCATTACCGTAGCGGCGCTCCATGATTTCTGCCATGGATTTGAAGTCATCTGGCTTACCTTGCGTAGTCTTCAATTTAAAGCGACGATATTCCTTCTTCGCCGGCTTACCACCTTCAAAGACAACCATGGATGCAACAGTTTCAGACCCTTGCGTATGGGAAATATCGAAACACTCCATACGTTCTGGTAATCGTGGCAAGTCTAAGACTTCCGCTAACTTCTTAACGGCCCCACCAGTCTTATCGATTTGGTACTGCCATTGACGACGGCGCTCTTCAAGGAAGGTTTCTGCATTCTCATGGGCCATCTTGATCATGTCCATCTTATAACCACGCTGAGGCACAGATACCTCTACATTCTGACCTTTGAGTTGTGTAAACCATTCACTCAATAAGTCTCTATCAGAACTATCCATCGGTAATAATAATTCCTTCGGAATGAAGTTCGTATCCCCATAGTATTGCTTGATAAAGTCCGTCATGATCGTTTCTGGACTATCTCCATCATGTTGAACAAAATAGTTCTCACGACCTAATAATCGTCCTCCACGGATGAATAGTAGCTGTACACAGGCCATAGATGTATCAACAGCAATCCCTAATACATCTAAGTCCCCTCGTTGTGTAACCATCCGTTGCTTTTCTTGTATTTTTTCAATGCTGCTCAACTGATCTCGATACCGTGCTGCATCTTCAAATCGTAAGTCTTCTGCAGCTAGTTCCATCTTCTCTTTGATTTCCTTCAACAATGGTATAGGCTTACCTTCAAAGAGCTCTATGATTTCATCGATGTATTTCCGATAGTCCGGTATAGATATTTTATTAAAGCACGGCGCCTCACAATAATGCATATGATATTGCAAACATGGGCGCTCTACCTTCATAGACTTACATGTGCGCAGCGGGTAGTACTGGCGTATTAATTTCAATACTACATGGACCGATGTAACATCTGTAAAAGGACCAAAGTACTTAGCCCCATCCCGTTCAAGACGACGCGTCATATATACGCGAGGATAGTCCTCTTGCACAGAGATTTTCACATACGGATAGGTCTTATCATCGCGGAGCCGAATATTGTATTTAGGCTCGTGCTCCTTAATAAGCGTATTCTCTAATATGAGAGCTTCCATCTCTGTCTTTGTTTGGATAATCTCTACATCGACAGCACGCTTCATCATAGCCGTAACCTTAGGAGCTCGGTTCGCATCATTGCGCACATAAGAACGCACCCGATTACGTAAGTTAATGGCCTTACCTACATAGATGATGCGGTTATACTGATCACGCCATAAATACACACCTGGCGTAGTCGGCAAATGACTGACCTTCTCTAGTAATTCTTCAGATGGCATATGTCCTCCTTTCCTTATAGATTTCAAGGAAATAGAATACATTCTTCGTTAAGATATGTTCATGATAAATGCTTAGAAAATGTATTCTATTTCCGGTATGATTTTTTATAGAAACTAAATTTAATGCTCTATTTTATTTCTTATTTTTAGCTGCTTTCATAAACTTCTTAGTTTGTTCTAATACAGGGCCTAAGAATTTGCCGGTATAACTTTCTTTCACCTTAGCAATTTGCTCAGGTGTACCTGTGGCTACAATGGTACCACCGCGATTACCACCTTCTGGACCTAAATCGATGATATAATCGGCCATCTTAATAACATCTAGGTTATGTTCAATAACGACCACTGTATCTCCACCATCGACAAGCTTTTGTAGTACATCTAAGAGCTTACGAATATCTTCAGCATGTAGACCTGTAGTAGGTTCATCAAGGATATAAAGAGTTTTGCCTGTACTACGACGAGCCAATTCAGTAGCTAATTTAACGCGTTGAGCCTCACCACCAGATAATGTTGTGGCAGCTTGACCTAAACGGATATAGCCAAGACCTACCTCTTGTAAGGTAACCATCTTGCGATGAATTTTAGGGATAGCGCTAAAGAATTCTACTGCATCATCTACCGTCATATCTAATACATCGGCAATAGATTTGCCTTTGTATTTAACCTCTAAGGTTTCACGGTTATAACGAGCGCCTTTACATACCTCACAAGGTACGTATACATCTGGCAAGAAGTGCATTTCAATTTTGATAATACCATCGCCACGACAAGCTTCACAGCGACCGCCTTTTACGTTAAAGCTAAAACGGCCTTGTTTATAGCCGCGCATCTTAGCCTCTGGTGTTTGGCTATATAGCTCGCGTATGGCATCAAATACACCAGTATAGGTAGCTGGATTAGAACGTGGTGTACGACCAATAGGGCTTTGGTCAATATTGATGATTTTATCAATATGTTCTAAACCGCGGATTTCTTTATGAGCCCCCACCTTGTGGAAGGAACGGTACAACTGATTAGCTAAACCTTTATAAAGAATTTCATTGATTAAGGTAGACTTACCAGAACCGCTAACACCGGTAACCACATTAAATAGGCCGATAGGGAATTTTACATTTACATTTTGTAAATTATTTTCTTTTGCGCCCCGAATTTCGATGCAATTCTTACCTGGCTTGCGACGTTCTTCAGGAAGGGAGATAAATTTGCGACCGCTTAGGTACTGACCAGTAATGGAGTTTTCTACCTTCATCACTTCGTCTACAGTACCAGCTGCAATAATTTGACCGCCATGTTCACCTGCTCCTGGGCCGATGTCTACGAGGTAATCCGCAGCACGCATCGTATCTTCATCGTGCTCTACAACGAGCAATGTATTGCCTAAGTCGCGTAAGCCCTTCAATGTATCGATGAGACGATCGTTATCCCGTTGGTGTAAACCGATAGATGGTTCATCTAGAATATACAATACACCAACAAGGCCAGAGCCAATTTGTGTAGCCAAGCGAATACGTTGTGCTTCACCACCAGAAAGGGTCCCTGCACTACGGTTCATGGTAAGGTAATCGAGGCCTACATTGTTGAGGAACCCAAGACGAGCATTGATTTCCTTCAGAATTTGAGCACCAATCACTTGTTCCCGCTCAGTTAGCTGTAAGTTACCAAAGAAATTCAGTGCTTCTTTAATGGTTAATTGCGTTACTTCATTGATATTCTTATCCCCTACGGTAATGGCTAATACCTCAGGTTTAAGACGAGCACCATGACAAGTATTACACGGCTTAATAGACATAAATTTTTCAAATTCTTCACGCATGGAATCGGTAGATGCTTCACTATGACGGCGTTTTACCATCGGCAAAATACCTTCGTACTCCGTAAAGAATTCCTTTACTTCACCTCTCATATTTTCATAGGTGAAAGCTACCTTATCCGTCGTGCCATACATAACCTTCTTTTGTAATTCTTTTGGCAATTCATCATAGGTAGAGTCTAAAGAATATCCATTAGCTTTTAATAGGCCTTCTACTTGACGCATAAACCATGCATTAGGATTAGAACTCAATGCTTGCACACAACCATCGGCAAAACTAATAGAGCCATCCGGAATAACGCGCTCTTCGTCTACTTCCATAGTGGATCCAATACCCAAACATGCTGGGCAAGCACCAAATGGGCTATTAAAAGAAAACATGCGTGGTTCAATTTTTGGCAAAGAAATATGACAATCTGGACATGCAAAGTGTTGGCTATACATGTGTTCAGGGCCGTCTACCTCTTGAATCACTACGATGCCTTCTGCCCATTTTGATGCAGTCTCCATAGAGTCTGCCAAGCGGGATTCGATGCCTTCTTTTACAACGAGGCGGTCTACTACGATATCGATAGAGTGTTTTTTATTTTTTTCTAATACAATCTCTTCATCTAATGTACGTACAACGCCATCTACGCGGGCACGAACAAAGCCTTCTTTACGAAGTTGTTCAAAGACGGATTTATGCTCCCCTTTTTTTCCTTGAATCATAGGGGCCAATACTAAAATCTTAGTACCTTCTGGGAAGCTCATTACATCATCTGTCATTTGTTGTATTGTTTGTTGTGTAATAGGCTTACCACATTCTGGACAATGGGCGTGACCTACACGAGCAAATAATAAACGCAAGTAGTCGTAAATCTCCGTTACAGTACCGACTGTAGAACGAGGATTGCGGCTTGTTGTCTTTTGATCGATAGAAATCGCTGGAGATAAGCCTTCAATATAATCTACATCAGGTTTATCCATTTGCCCCAAGAATTGACGAGCATAGGCAGACAAGGACTCTACATAACGTCGTTGCCCTTCTGCATAAATCGTATCAAACGCTAAGGACGATTTACCAGAACCACTGAGGCCAGTCAAAACGATAAACTGATCTCGAGGTAAGGATATATCTATATTTTTAAGGTTATGCTGACGCGCACCTTTTACTATCAATTGATCTTTCATTATGTTCCCTATTTAAAGAGATGATACCAAATGGCATCATCTCTCTGTTTACTAACATGAAATAATATATGTATATTATCGCACATATAGTCTATATAATCTATGTGTTTTCTTACAATCTATATAGATTAGATTTATTACATTCAGATAATATTTTTACAATATATGAATGCATGTTACACCTAATTAAGATTTACTCTTTGAACTCGTACGTTTTTTACCCTTACTAGATGTAGGCTTTTTCAACTTGCTTTCACTTGCACTATGCATATCGGACCATTGTTGACGTAGTTCCCCTAATTGGTCGCGAAGCTTTGCGGCCTTTTCAAATTCAAGCTGCTTTGCAGCGGCCTTCATTTGACGATCTAGTTCTTCAATTTTATTGAATAACTCTTCTGGCGTTATATCTGCCACCTTAGGAGTTGATGTATCTTGTGCATATGGTTCGTGTCCATGGTCCATTCCCGGTGTAGAGGATTTCTTTTTCCCCTTTTTCGGTGAAAAGTCCTTCCCATCGGTAACCATATCTTCTTCAATTTTCGTCAACTCAATAAGTTCTTTTACATCTTTAGAAACAGATTTAGGCGTAATATTATGTTCAATATTATAAGCCTCTTGCACAGCACGACGGCGATCTGTTTCATCGATAGCACGTTGCATAGAACCTGTTACACGGTCAGCGTACATGATAACGTGACCGTTCACATTACGAGCGGCGCGACCGATTGTTTGAATCATAGCTGTATCAGAACGTAAGAAACCTTCCTTATCCGCATCTAAGATAGCCACCAAGGAAACCTCTGGCATATCAAGTCCTTCACGGAGCAAGTTAATACCGACCAGTACATCGAATACACCAGCCCGTAAATCACGGATGATTTCAGCACGCTCGATAGTAATAATATCAGAATGAAGATAACGAACCCGTACACCCATCTCCTTCAAGAATTCTGTTAAGTCCTCAGCCATCTTCTTCGTTAAGGTCGTAACGAGAACACGTTCATTCTTAGCTGCACGCTTATGAATTTCGCCGAGTAAATCATCCATTTGTCCCTTAATAGGACGAATTTCAATAGATGGATCTAATAAACCTGTAGGACGAATAATTTGTTCTGCAATATTCGTTTCCACTTCCATTTCATATGGACCAGGTGTGGCTGATACATAGACGATTTGATTGATACGTTCTACGAATTCATCGAATTGAAGCGGTCTATTATCGAGTGCAGATGGTAAACGGAACCCATATTCAATAAGTGATTCCTTACGTGCACGGTCACCATTATACATGGCACGAATTTGCGGAATCGTTACATGAGATTCATCCACCATGATTAGAAAATCATCTGGGAAATAGTCTATCAATGTGTATGGAGCTTCTCCAGCCTTACGTTCAGACATATGGCGGGAATAATTTTCGATGCCCGAGCAATAGCCCATTTCTTGCATCATTTCTATATCGTAACGCGTACGTTGTTCAAGACGTTGCGCCTCAAGTAAACGGTCAGCTGCTTTTAACTTAGCTAACTGTTCATCTAATTCGGCTTCAATGCGCTCTACAGCAATACGCATCTTATCTTTCGTTGTTACATAGTGAGATGCTGGGTAAACTGCAACGTGTTTACGTTCAGCAATCACTTCACCAGTTAAAGCATCTACCTCAACGAGGCGATCGATTTCATCACCGAAAAGTTCCACCCGAATAGCTCTTTCACTATAAGCGGCAGGGAAAATCTCAATAGTATCACCCTGTACACGGAAGGTACCACGAATAAAGTTCATATCATTTCTCGTATATTGAATATCTACGAGTTTAGACAGAATTTCATCACGAGATTTCGTCTGACCTAAGCGCAAGGACAATACGAGTTCAGAGTAGTCCTCAGGGTCACCTAAGCCGTAAATACAGCTAACAGAGGCAACGATGATTACATCGCGTCGTTCAAAAAGGCTCATTGTAGCGCTATGTCGCAATTTATCGATTTCATCATTAATAGACGCATCCTTCTCAATGTACGTATCGCTAGAAGGAATATATGCTTCTGGTTGATAGAAATCGTAGTAAGATACAAAGTATTCTACCGCATTATTAGGGAAGAAACTTTTAAACTCACTACATAATTGAGCAGCCAATGTTTTATTGTGGGCAATAATCAAGGTCGGTTTCTGTACCGCCTCGATAACCTTAGCCATCGTAAAGGTCTTACCTGTACCAGTCGCACCGAGCAAGACTTGAGCCCATTCACCGCGTTCAATCCCTTCTGTTAAAGATTGTATGGCAGTTGGTTGGTCCCCTGTAGGCGTAAAGGGCGCCTCCACTTTAAATGGTTGGCCCCCTTCGTAATTATATGTATTATGTTTCATTACTGTTCATCCTGATGTTTACGGATAGCTTTGAGCTCTTCCTCTGATAGACGACGACCTGCATTTTCTGCTTGGTTCAACGTATCTTCACCCTCTAAGACCTCAATGAGCATAGCAATGGAGAATCGATCTAATGTAGGCGTAGTCTTTTGAATTTCATCAGCCATCATCCAATCTGATTCAGTATAGTTATTAATACGTTCTGTAATCTCTTCCCAGTTTGAAAGTAGCAATCTTGTAATAGGACGATATAATTCAATGCCAAAATACTCGATTAAGCTAACAATCTTTTCCATATTTTCTAGGCTAACATTACATTCATTTTTTTTATTTTCAGATTCTACATATTCAAGTAAGAATTCCCGGTTATATTTATTTGTCACCTTGAATCATTCCTTTATTAAATAGTGCATTAGCAAATTCTTTCGCATTAAATGGACGCAAGTCATCCATGCCTTCGCCAACGCCAATCCAGCGCACTGGTACGCCTAGTTCCTCTTTAATTGAGATAACTACACCGCCCTTTGCTGTACCGTCTAACTTAGTAACAACAATACCATTTACTGGTACGGCTTGACCAAATAGCTTAGCTTGACTTACTGCATTTTGACCTGTAGTACCGTCTAGAACGAGCAATGTTTGATGCGGAGCCCCTTCTACGTGGTTATTCGCTACACGGCCCATCTTTTTAAGTTCTTCCATAAGGTTAACTTTAGTGTGTAGACGACCTGCAGTATCGACGATAACTAGGTCTGCATTACGAGCTTTTGCCGCTTCCATTGCATCGTATACAACAGCTGCAGGATCAGCCCCCTCTTTATGTTTTACGATAGGCACACCTACGCGATCTGCCCAAATAGATAATTGGTCAGCTGCAGCGGCACGGAATGTATCGCCTGCAGCGATAATAACCTTTTTACCTTCTTTAGTATAATAATTAGCCAATTTTGCAATGGTCGTAGTTTTACCAACACCGTTTACACCCACAACAAGAATAACCTCTGGATGGTGAAGTGTAATTTCGTCCTCTTGGTCAACTAGCATTTCTGTAATGCGGTCTTCCATAAATGGCATTACATCACCAGTATTGTTGATAATACCTTCTGTTACACCACGACGAATCTCTTTCATCAAGTATTCTGTCGTCTTAGGACCGAGGTCACTAGTAAGCATAACTGCTTCTAAATCATCTAGGAAATCATCATCGATTTCTGCATAACCAATGATAACTGTCTCTACATTTTTTACAAAGGACTTACGAGTTTTTTCTAAGCCCTCTTTAATTTTATTAAAGAATCCGAATGCCATTATGCGAGATCCTCCTTCACATCTTCAAATGCTACTGTTAATAATCGCGATACGCCCCGTTCAACCATGGTTACCCCCTGTAATACTTCGGCAGCTTCCATCGTTTTTTTACGGTGTGATACTACGATAAATTGTGTTTCTTTATTTACTCGATTTAAGTAAGAACTAAATCTTTCTACATTGGCTTCATCAAGGGCTGCGTCAACTTCGTCAAGCACACAGAATGGAGCTGGGCGATAGTCGAGGAACGAGAATAATAAAGCAATAACTGTTAAGGCTCGTTCACCACCAGATAACAAGGTCAATTGTTGACGTTTCTTTCCTGGCGGCTGAATATAAAAGTCGATACCACCAGTCAAGATATTTTCTGGATCTGTCAGAACAATTTGGGCTGTACCACCACCAAACAATTGACTAAATACCTCTTGGAATCTCCGTCCTACCACATCTAGTACATCGTATAGCTGTGTACTCATAGCTTTATCCATTTCGACAATAACCGCTTGCAATTGCTCCTTCGCCGTATCTAAATCGGCCAATTGTGTAGTTAAGAAATCATAGCGTTCTTTAGTTTCTTCATATTCCTCAACGGCGTTTGGATTGACCGGACCAAGCTCGGCAATTTCAGCCATCAAACGTGCTTGTTCATCCTTCCAATCGCTGACAGAGCCTTCAATACGAAGGGCTTGTGCATCTTCCAATGTAAAGCCTAACTCTTGTAACTCTTCTACAAAGCGTTCGCAATCCATGCGATGACGGGTAATCTTGCCTTCCATATCAACGAGTCGCCCTTGCACCACTTTATAGCGTTGGTTCAAACGGTCTTGATCACTGAGGATAGCTTCTAATTCTTCACGACCTGTAGAGGTCTTATCATAAGCTTCGTCACGAAGAGTACGCAAACGTTCAACCTCTGCTGTAGCTGCAGCTAGCTCTCGTTCTGCCAATTCTTTAGCCTTCGGTAACTCTTCTTCACAGCGCTGTGTAGTACTGATTAGCAAATTACGCAATGGCGTTAGACGCTCAACAATGCTAGCAATAGATTGATTACGTTGTTCCCGTTGAGTTCCACGTTCCTTAATGGTTTGTCGCAACGTATCACAAGTGAGACGAGCTTCTGTGAAAGCTTCATACGCCTCTTGCTGTATCTTTTGCAATACAGTTAATCGCTCCATCAAGGTCCCTTGATTGCCCTCTACACCATGATTTTCTTGTAAGGAAGCTAGTGCTGTTTCTTGGTCTTTTAAGTTAGCTGTTGTAGTTGCTAAATCAATATCGATTTGTACTAAACGTTGCTCTTCTTCAGAAAGAACACGTTTCTTACGATCCATTTGATTTTGTATATTTTGTACCTTTGTTTCGCTCGCTACATAGAGTAAGTTCGTATGTTGATAGCTTTCATCAAGGGTAGCTCGTTCTTTTTCAGCCTCTTCAACCCGTTTTTCTAGATTTTCTAAGCTAGCTGTTAAAGAACGGATTTGTTCTTCAATTTGTACAAGCTCTTGTTCAAGACTAGTAGCCTCTTCCTTACGGCTCAATACGGAGGCACGCTTGCGCTTTGTAGCACCACCTGTTAAAGAACCACCTGGTTGGAATTGTTCCCCTGTAAGGGTAACGATACGCAATTGCTGATTATATTTCTTCTGCAATTCAATGGCATCATCCATAGAGGACACTACTAACGTACGACCTAACAGATATTGGAAAATATGAGCGTATGTATTATTAAAGGAGATACAGTCAACAGCCGTACCTATGACACAACTTTCATGTAAAGCAGGCGTATCATACGGTTTCCCTTTTACAGAATCCATAGGTAAGAAGGTTACACGACCACCTTGAATAGATTTCAAATACTTAACACCTTCTGCAGCAGCACGAGCTGTAGTGGTCACAACATGGTTAACACTACCGCCTAATGCAGTTTCAATAGCTGTCGTATATTTGTCCTCAACTGTAAAGAGATCACCAACGGCGCCCGTAATCTGTTCACGCCAAGCACCCTTACCATTAAGAATATTCTTAGTTCCTTCTAAGTAACCTTCATGCTGTTCTTCCCATTGAGCTAAGAGCTCTAAACGGCCTTTTGCACGTTGTTCTTGGGTACGAAGTTTTTGTAACTCTTTGCGATCCTCACGAGCTTGTATAACTGCTTCTTTACCACCATCAACGAGGGCTTGTCGTTGTGCAGAAATAGCAGTAAATTGCTGACCTAATGTTTCATATTCAGCACGTGCTGCTTGTAGTTCACTATCTACTTGAGCTATTTCAACCTTTAAAACTTCACATTGCTTTCCAGATTCAGCCTTACGAGATTCTAAGCTACGAATACTAGCCTTTGCTGTTTCAATAGCGCTCACAATTTCTAATTGATGTTGCTCAAATGCTTCTCGATTAGATTGTAAGGATTGGAACTTAGCTTGTTCTGCACCGACATCTTCAACAGCTTTTTTATAATTAGCTTCTAGCTCTTCTAGCTTAGATTCTTTCTCTACTAGTTGCGCACTTTCATCTTGAATCAATTGATTTAAAATACGTAATTGTTGCTCTTCGCCCTTTTGCGTAGCTTCCAACTCGCTAATACGCATAGATGTTTCATCTAGCTCACGGTGAGCAGTCTTTAACTGTTCTTCTAAAAGACGTAAATGACCTGCTAAACGCTCTTCATCACGTTGCTTTTCCGTATACTGAGATTCCCACAACTTGAGTTGCTCCTGCTCTTTAGTAGAGGATGATTGCAATGTATGACGACGAGCTTCTAATTTGGACAACTCCGTTTGAAGCTCAATCTCTTCATCCTTAAAAGCAATATTATCGTTTTCAAAACGCGTTAAGAGACGATCTGATGTCTTGTAATTATGATAGCCTAATGCCCCATCATAGTCGCGCTTTGTACGACTTAAGGTCATATATTTCTTAGTCTTTTCAGCCTTTTCAGATAAAGATCCAAGTTGTTCTTCAATTGTAGCCATAACGTCGCGTACGCGTTCCATGTTACGGTCTGTGCTAGCAATACGACGCAATGCATCTTCTTTATTGATTTTAAAACGAGAAATACCTGCTACATCTTCGAAGATCAATCGGCGTTCTTCAGGCTTAGAATTCAAGATGGCATCAATTCGGTTCTGACCGATAATGGCCATCGAGTCTTTACCAAGACCTGTGTCAGCTAGTAAAAGATGGATATCCTTTAAGCGACAAGAGCGCTTATTGATGAGGAATTCACTTTCACCAGTACGATAAATACGACGTGTAATAGCTACCTCGGCCATATCTACATCTAATTGTTGGTCACTATTGTCGAATACAAGAGTAACCTCCGCAGCACTCATAGGCTTGCGCTTTTCCGTACCAGAGAAGATGATATCCTCTGCTTTTTGACCACGTAAATTACGAACATTGGATTCCCCTAAAACCCATTTCATAGCGTCCGTAATATTACTTTTACCACTGCCGTTAGGCCCAATAACGGCAGTCATTCCTGGTGAGAATTTTACAACCGTCTTATCTGCAAACGATTTAAAGCCCTTTAATTCTAACCGAAGTAATTGCATGACTGCCTCCTTTCTACTAACAACCCCGAATAATCATATCTTTTATTATAACACATATTGTAGGCCATCAATACAGCAACGAACAGTATTTCTCGTACTATCTTCACACCAATCTATGCTAAATTGAGGATATGTTTCTTGGAAATATAAAATATTGCGATTTTTAAGGCCTCGTACCTTCGATGTCAGGTTTCTAGGATAAGAAATCAGTATCTTATGTTTTGCCAACTTGTTCGTATTATTCGCATCAGTTCTACATTCAACCTTATGACTATAGTGATTAACTGATGGTAAAACATGATATGTATACTGGTTTCCTAAACGACGCTCTGAAGAAAAGTGTTCATCAATACACATCTCAATGCGCTGCTTATACTGTTCATTTACGACAAGTTCACCCATGGCTGGCTCATAGGGACCGGCTATCAAGCTATTACCCGAGTCGAGCTCTTCACTACTTTGTAATCCAGTGCGTATAACTTCAATGTTATGTTCTTCAAACCATTCTTTTAAGAATGCACAATATGTAATAGCTTGCTCAGT
>CAKPSA010000027.1 GCA_934183145.1 uncultured Veillonella sp. | reverse complement strand
GGCTAGCCTTTTACTTCATAGTTGTTTAGTTACATGTAAGCGCAATAATGCACGTTGCAATGCAGCTTCTGCGCGTTCCACATCAATATCTGGTGTAGGATTGGATAACCTACCTTCTGCACGTTCTTTAGCTCGACGAGCACGTTCCACATCAATAGATGATGGATCTTGGCAATCTGGAGTTACAATACTCACCTTATTATGTTCAATTTCACAGAAACCACCAAATACTGCAAGCTCACGAGATGTTCCATCTGGTTGATCTATGCGTAACGGTGCTAAATCTAATGCAATAATCATAGGTGCATGATTTGGCAAGATGCCAAATTGACCATCGATAGCTGTACCTACAAAAAATGTAGACTTACCTTCAAAGACAATTGCATCAGGTGTGATTATTTGTAGGGTCATAGGTTCCGCCATGGATTATTCCCCCTTCTCTTGCATTTCCTTTGCTTTTTGAACGGCTTCATCAATGGTACCAACCATGTAGAATGCACCTTCAGGTAAATCATCATGTTTACCATCAAGAATTTCTCTAAAGCCTCTCAATGTTTCGGACAATGGCACGTATTTACCAGGAGAACCTGTAAATACTTCAGCTACGAAGAATGGTTGACTCAAGAAACGTTGAATCTTACGAGCACGTGATACAGTCAATTTATCTTCGTCAGACAATTCTTCCATACCAAGGATTGCGATAATATCTTGAAGATCACGATATTTTTGCAATACTTCTTGTACGCCACGAGCTACTGCATAATGTTCTTCACCAAGTACATGTGGGTCCAAAATACGACTAGTAGAATCGAGTGGATCTACGGCTGGATAAATACCAAGTTCCGCAATGGAACGAGACAATACTGTTGTTGCATCCAAGTGAGCAAATGTTGCTGCTGGAGCAGGGTCAGTCAAGTCATCGGCTGGTACATATACAGCTTGTACGGAAGTAATGGAACCTTCTTTTGTAGATGTAATACGTTCTTGTAATGCACCTACGTCATTAGCCAATGTAGGTTGGTAACCTACGGCAGATGGCATACGACCTAAGAGGGCAGATACTTCGGAACCCGCTTGAATAAAGCGGAAGATATTATCGATAAACAAGAGCACGTCTTGTTTTTTCACATCACGGAAATACTCAGCCATTGTAAGGCCTGTAAGACCTACGCGCATACGAGCCCCAGGTGGCTCATTCATTTGGCCATATACGAGGGCTGTTTTGTTGATAACGCCGGATTCTTTCATTTCATTCCACAAGTCGTTACCTTCACGAGTACGTTCACCTACACCGGAGAATACGGAGTAACCACCGTGCTCTGTAGCAACATTGTGAATCAATTCCATGATTAATACGGTTTTACCTACACCGGCACCACCGAAGAGGCCGATTTTACCACCCTTTACATATGGAGCGATAAGGTCAACGACCTTAATACCTGTTTCCAAGATCTGTGTATCTGGAGAGAGGTCATCAAATTTAGGTGCTGGACGATGAATAGGCCATTTTTCATCAGCTACAACAGGAGCTGGATCATGGTCTACCGTTTCACCCAGTACGTTAAAGATACGGCCCAATACACCTTCCCCTACAGGAACGGAAATTGGAGCGCCAGTATCTTCTGCCTCCATATTACGTGTCATACCGTCAGTAGAGCTCATTGCAACACAACGTACAGTATCGTCACCTAAGTCTTGCATAACCTCTACTACAATTTTTTGTCTATCATGTGCCTTATGGTCATGGTAGATGTTGATGGCGTTGTAGATGCTTGGCAAATGACCAGCATCGAAGCGCACGTCTACAACCGGGCCAATGACCTGCACAACTTTACCAATATTATTACTCATCGACAGATGTCTCCTTATTTATTGCAAGGCATTAGCGCCACCAACGATTTCAGAAATTTCGTTTGTAATGCTAGATTGACGTAACTTGTTATATTCAAGTCCTAAGGACTCAATGAGTTCCCCTGCATTATCTGTAGCAGATGTCATGGCTGTCATACGAGCGCCCAATTCACTTGCTGCGGATTGCAACAATCCATTATAAACAGTAATTTCTAAATATTTTGGTAGCAACGCCTCCAAGACAGATACAGCGGAAGGCATAAAGTCATATTCTTCCCCTTTTACCTCATCTTGTGGTTGCTCTATCGGCAACAAGCGTTCAGCCTGTGCAATTTGCGTCATAGAATTTACAAAACGTGTATAGATCATGATGACTTCGTCAACTTCATGATGTTCGTATAGTGAAAGTGCTTCATGCATGATAGCACGTGCATGTTCATAGGAAGGTTTATCAGAAAAGCCCGCATAGGACTTATCGATATGAATTCCACGGGATTTCATGCTATCTCTAGGTTTTCTGCCCGCCGTGATTACACGATATGCATCAGGATCTTTACCATGTAATTGTTCCATAGCATATTTCAACACATTGGCAGAAAATGCCCCTGCGAGACCCTTATCGGCACCTATTACTATATAGCACGTACGCTTTATAGGACGTACATCCAATAAAGGACTGCTAAAGCCTTCTAAATCACTATTAGACATATGACGCAAGATTTGCCCAATTTTTTCTGCGTAAGGACGTGTAGATTCCGCTTTTGTTTGTGCCCTACGAAGACGAGCTGAAGCAACCATCTTCATCGCTTTTGTAATTTGTTGCGTATTGGTAACACTTTTTATGCGTTTTCGCAAATCTTGTGCACTAGCCATACATTACGCCTCCTTATGAGACACTAATGTATGCGTAGAACCAAATGCTTCTACACATTCTGGAATTGCTTGCTTCAATAGATTTTCAGTTTCTTCGTCAATTTTCTTAGACGTTTCAATATTGCGGATGATTTCAGGATAGTTAGCTTTTACAAAACGTAAAAGTTCAGATTCAAATGATAATACATCAGCTACTTGAATATTAGCTAAATAACCTTTTGTACCAGCATAAAGGTTGATAACCATCTCCGCTACACTCATAGGTTCATATTGACCTTGTTTTAACATTTCAGTCAAACGTTCACCACGGTCTAATTGTGCTTTAGTAGCTGCATCAAGGTCAGAACCAAACTGTGCAAAGGCTGCTAATTCACGATATTGAGCTAGGTCCAAGCGCAATTGGCCTGCTACTTGTTTCATCGCTTTAGTTTGTGCACTACCACCTACACGGGATACGGATAAACCTACGTCAACAGCTGGACGAATACCAGAGTAGAACATATCTGTACCCAAGAAAATTTGCCCATCAGTGATGGAAATTACGTTTGTTGGAATGTATGCAGATACGTCACCCGCTTGTGTTTCAATGATTGGTAACGCTGTAATGGAACCACCACCAAGTTCTGGGGAAAGTTTCGCAGCACGTTCTAATAGACGGCTGTGTAGGTAGAATACGTCGCCTGGATACGCTTCGCGCCCTGGTGGGCGGCGTAATAATAGAGACATAGCACGGTAGGCAGCTGCTTGCTTAGTTAAGTCATCATATACGCAAAGTACATGTTTGCCTTGGTACATGAAGTATTCACCCATAGCAACACCTGCGTATGGAGCGATATATTGAAGAGGTGCACCAGTGGATGCACTAGCAGATACTATAATTGTATATTCCATAGCACCTGCTTCTTCTAATTTTTGTACTACGCGAGCAACAGTAGATTCTTTTTGGCCAATAGCGACATAAATACAAATAACGTCTTTGCCTTTTTGATTCAAAATAGTATCTATTGCAATCGCAGTTTTACCTGTACCACGGTCACCAATGATAAGTTCACGTTGACCACGGCCAATTGGTACCATTGCATCGATAGCTTTAAGACCTGTTTGCAAAGGTTCATTTACAGATTGGCGATCCGCAATACCAGGAGCTGGATGTTCTACAGGACGGCGTTCTGTCGCTTGAATAGCACCCTTACCATCGATCGGTTGACCCAATGGGTTAACTACACGACCAATAAGAGCTTCACCTACTGGTACATCCATAATTTTGCCAGTACGGCGCACTTGGTCACCTTCTCTAATTAAGAAGTCGTCACCCAATAGTACGGCACCAACATTATCTAATTCTAAGTTCAAAACTAAACCATATACACCGTGTGGTAACTCTAACAACTCACCGGCCATGGCTCTTTCAAGACCATAAATATGGGCGATGCCATCCCCTACGTCGAGAACAGTACCCACGTCATCGACATTGAGGTCAACATCATAGTCCTGAATCTGCTGTTTGATTATAGCAGTGATTTCTTCAGGCTTCATTTTCATATATACCCATTCACCCCTATCTAATAGAGTTCGTTCTTAATAAAGATTTTTCTAATTCTTCTAAACGACGAGAAATAGAACCATCAATGCGTTTATCCCCTACTTGGATGATGATACCACCCATAATAGAAGGATCTTGACGCACAGATAAGATAACATCTTTTCCTGTTACCTCTCGTAATTTAGATTGTACAGATGCTTCTACATCAGCTGTTATTGGTTCTGCTACAGTGACAATAGCATCTAGAATTCCACGAGCTTTGCGTGACTTCTTAATAAATGCCGCAATAGCCTGTTCTATATAGCGATCACGACCACGTTTAATCATCACATAAATAAAATGTAGAGCAATCTTATCAATACTAGATTCAAAAATAGTACCTATTAGTCTTATCTTTGCATCATTTGTGATAGTTGGATTCTTAAGGAACCAGCGTAATTCAGGTTGCTCATCCATTACAGATGCTACATAACCTAATTGCTCCTCTATGAGTTCCAACTTGTTTTGTTCTTGAGCTAATTCAAACATAGCTGAACTATATTTATCTGCTACAATTTCTATGCTCATCGTATCACAACCCTATCGTTTTACTATCAAGTTGACGAATAGCGTCTTCGATCAATTTTGTATTAGTTTCGCTGTTCATATCTTTTGCAATAACTTTACCAGCCATCGCTACAGATAAGGAAACAACTTCATTGCGCAAGCTGTTCATAGCACGATCACGTTCAATAGCAATATCTTGACGAGCACGATTTTTTTCTTGTTCAATTTGTGCGCGAGCTGTTGCCAATTGTTCACGTGTTGTATTTTCTGCTTCTTGAATTGCTTTTTCAACAATTTGTTGTGCCTCTACACGAGCATTAGAAATTTGAGCTGCATAATCAGCTTTAAATTCCTCTGCCTCTGCACGAGCTTTTTCTGCAGCTTCTAGGTCTTTAGCAATTCGTTCTTTACGTTCTGTCATCATAGCCAATAATGGTTTATATGCAAAACGAGCCAATAGCCAAACTAATATAAAAAAGTTCAACATTTGAGCAAGAATCGTTCCAAGGCTTAAGTCAACCAAGGTTATTCCTCCTCGTTATTATCTGAATAACAAAATAAATGCTACTACTACACCGATGATAGGCATCGCTTCGATCAAACCAATCGCTACAAACATTGTAGACATCAATTGACCACGTAATTCTGGTTGGCGTGTAATACCTTCGATTACTTTGCTAGATACAAGACCGTCACCGATACCTGCACCAATGGCACCACAACCTACTGCGATTGCTGCTGCTAATGCGAATAAACCTTGAGCTTCCATAATATATCCTCCAGTTAAAATAATTAATGTTCTTCACTAAGAGCCATCCCTAAGTAGGATGCTGTAAGAACGGTGAAAATAAAGGCTTGAATAATACCGATAAACAAACTAAAAGCAATCCAAACCCATGGAACAGGTACAAACCAAGGCAAGTTATACAATACTTCTAACAAAATTTCACCGGCTACAATATTACCGAATAAACGGAAAGCAAGTGTAACTGGTCTAGCAATTTCTTCAAAAATATTAAGGATTAACAAAGCCTTATAAGGTCGTACAAAATGATTGAAATAGGATAAGCCTTTAACTTTAATCCCCATGACCCATACTACTAATGTGCTACATAGAGCTAGCGCAATTGTAGTATTAATATCGGATGTTGGTGATGTTAAAGCCTTAAACGTTGGCATTAAGCCCAGTTCGTTTCCTACAAAAATAAATAAGAAAAACGTAAATAACAAGGAACTCACCATCGGCCAATGACGACCCAAGTTCGGAGCTAGCTGCCCCTCTAAGCCTTCTAATATAGATTCAACTATATTTTGCAAGCCTACAGGCACCAATTTACGTCCTCGGGTGGCTAATACTGTTATAAGTATAACAATAGCCATAGTAACCCATGTAGCAATCAAGGTATCCATATTAAATGTTAACCCTAACCACTGCACGACCTCATGGTGTCCCGCATGTAATTCCACGTTCTCAACCCCTTCCATAGATATAATAAAAACCTTATATATTTACAATTAATATAAATATAATATATATGTATCATCATACATCGTTATAGATATATAATCAACACTTACGGAGCAAACAATTCCAATTACTCATAATCACATTGTGAATAATGCATTATCAGTATACAACTATCATTCTTACTGCTACTTAACGAGTTAGAAATGCCGACTAAGCCACCAATACACCACATATAATGCAGGTTGTATAAGTGCAATACCTATAAACATACTAATAGCTTCAACGCCAGGTATTTTTAATCCTAAGACGACCAAAGAGCCTACTAACATAAGACGCCATATCATCTGCCTGCGCGCCTTACGTACAGCTTTATAAGGGTCTCCTGACACAATAGATTGTCCATGCAAAGCTAGGCTAAGCAAGTAGAGTACCATTATAAAAATGCCCCATAGCCATCCCCATAGATACTGTGCTAAACCACATAAAACTTGTATTATACTGCCCAAAAAGGCAATAAAAAAACAAGTTAGTAGCACGCGCACTATGAATTTAATATATTGATTCATATATACCTCACTACTTAACTTGTTTATATAACATATAAAAACCTGTTATAGCTCCAATAAGACCAAATATAACCATACATAGCGGTTCAGTTCTAAACCAACCATCTAGTGTATATCCAATCCAAATAAAGCCACCTATACAGAAAACGAGTGTGAGCCCCGCCGATGTTGCCATGGCGAGGGCTTTCACAAGGTCCTTATCCATATTATTTACCAAAACGTTCAGGGCGATTAGGATCACCTAAGAACTCATGGCGCAACGCTTGGATGATGCGTTCAGATGCTTTACCGTCACCATAAGGGTTAACGGAATTAGACATTAATTTGTAAGCCTCTGCATTGCTCAATAATTCATGAGCCGCTGTATGTACAGCCTCTTTATCAGTACCTACAAGGCGTACTGTACCAGCTTCAACAGCTTCAGGGCGTTCTGTAGTATCGCGCAATACGAGAACTGGTTTACCAAGGGCTGGTGCTTCCTCTTGAATCCCACCAGAATCAGTAAGAATCAAATAAGATTTAGCCATCAAGTTAGCAAATGGTTCGTAATCGAGCGGATCAATTAAGGTAACACGTTCTACAGAACCAAGTTCCTCTTGTACAACTTGGCGAACCTTAGGGTTCTTATGTACAGGGAACACCACTTGAATATCTTTAAATTCATTAATCAAATCGCGAATAGCTTGATACACATGGCGCATTGGCTCGCCCAAGTTTTCACGGCGATGTGTAGTAACAAGAACTGTACGTTTTTCAGGATCTAATGCATTAATAGCAGCATCATCAAATACATAGTTTTCTTGTACTGTTGTATCAAGGGCATCAATAACTGTATTGCCTGTTACATACAAATGCTCTGTATTTATATTTTCTTTTACAAGATTACTTTCAGAACTAGCTGTTGGTGCAAAATGATATGTCGCAATAGAACCAGTCAACTTACGATTCATCTCTTCTGGGAAAGGAGAGTAAATATCACCAGTACGAAGGCCTGCTTCCACATGGCCTACAGGAATTTCTTGGTAGAAGGATGCTAATGCACCTGCAAAAGTAGTTGTAGTATCACCATGCACAAGAACTACATCAGGTTTAGCTTCTTCTAGTACATCTTTAAGGCCCATTAATGCACGGTTTGTTACATCGTACAACGTTTGACCTTGACTCATAATATTTAGGTCATAATCAGGGGTAATATTAAACAAGTTTAGCACTTGATCGAGCATATCGCGATGTTGTGCCGTAACGGTTACAATCGGTTCCATATCCGGTGCTGCTTCTAATGCTTTTACAAGAGGAGCCATCTTGATAGCCTCAGGTCTTGTACCAAAGATTGTCATAACTTTTAACATAGTTGCCTCCAACATAGTAGGATAGAAAAAATGGGGCGCCAAGCGCCCCACATATGGTTATTTCTTATGGGAATCTTCGGATTCCTCTAAAGCTTTTGCCAATTCTTCACGATCAAAGGAAATAGTTTCATCTGAATCGCTGCGTTCAATTGTAGGACGTGGTAGTGGGTGCCCTGCCGCATCACTATGAGTGATAACACCAAGACGACGAGCCACAAAAATACTACCTAAGAAGATAACGAGTACCAATGCAATACCAATCCAAGCATTGACCTCTGCCACGATGACAGATACGCCACCAAAGAGAGCTGTTACAGCATACATCATTAGCACCGCTTGCTTTTGAGATAAGCCTTGTGCTAACAAACGATGATGCACATGTCCTTTATCAGGCTTGAAGATTGGACGACCGCTGATTTTGCGGCGTACAATAGCAAATAATGTATCGAGAATTGGTAATCCTAGCACGATTGCTGGTACTACTAATGCAATAGTAGCCGCCGTTTTAACAGCCCCCATTACAGAAATAGCGGCTAATGTATAACCAAGGAGCATAGAGCCCGTATCACCCATGAAGATTTTCGCTGGGTTAAAGTTATACCGCAAGAACCCTACTGTTGCCCCTGCTAATGCAAGCGAAATACAAGCAAGGTCTGTTTGACCAAGTTGTAATGTCATAGCACAAACAGCAATACATGCAATAAAGGAAATCCCTGCCGCCAAGCCATCAAGGCCATCGATGAGATTTACGATATTCGTAAAGCCTACAATCCAGAAAATAGTCAATGGAGCAGCCCAATATTTAAGGTATACTACACCACCCCAAGGAAGATTGATGAAGTCTACGCGAATATCGTAAGCCACCAAAATAGCAGCTGCTATAATTTGACCCATTAACTTAGTTTTTGGCTCAATTTGTTTAATATCATCCCAAATGCCAACGAGCACCAGAATAACTGTACCAAGTACAAAGCCAAATAGTTTATGGTCATGTGGGATGGAGCCATTAAAGAGGACCGATCCTATATAACCTAGAAAAATTGCTAACCCACCAAGTCGTGGAATAGCACCATGATGCACCTTACGGGCATCAGGTTTATCTATTGCCCCAACAGCAACGGCAAAGCGTTTTACCAAAGGGGTTAGTGCAAAGGTTATGATGAGCGCCAGAGCAAAGGCCCACACATAATCGAGCACATAATCACTCATAAGACACCTCCAACAACTGGGTTGAAAACAATATTAGTTCGTCAAGCTACGAATCGGTGCAGGAATACGACCACCACGTGCAATGAACTCAGCTGCACTATATGGGCTCACTTCAATGATTGGAGCATAGCCTAACAAGCCACCAAATTCAACAACCTCACCTACTGTTTTGCCAGGTACAGGAATTACACGAACCGCAGTTGTCTTATTATTAATCATACCAATAGCAGATTCATCGGCAATAATTGCAGAAATTGTATCTGCTGTTGTGTCTCCAGGAATTGCGATCATATCAAGGCCAACAGAGCATACGCATGTCATAGCCTCTAATTTATCGAGGGATAAGCTACCACAAGATACAGCATCAATCATACCCGCATCTTCAGATACTGGAATGAATGCACCACTGAGACCACCTACATGAGAAGATGCCATAAGACCACCTTTTTTCACCGCATCATTAAGCAATGCAAGTGCTGCTGTAGTACCGTGACAACCACAAGAGGACAAGCCCATTTCTTCAAGAACGTGAGCTACCGAGTCACCTACAGCTGGTGTTGGTGCCAAAGACAAATCAATAATACCGAATGGTTTTCCAAGGCGGCGAGATGCCTCTTGAGCTACCAACTGGCCTACACGGGTAATTTTGAAAGCAGTGCGTTTAATCGTTTCTGCTACAACGTCAAAGGATTGACCACGTACAGATTCTAGTGCGTGTTTTACAACGCCCGGACCAGATACGCCTACAGAAATAGCGCTATCACCTTCAGTTACACCAAAGAAGGCACCGGCCATGAACGGATTATCCTCTACAGGATTACAGAAAATAACGAGCTTAGCACAGCCAAGAGCATCATTATCCTTTGTAAGCTCTGCCGTTTTCTTAACGATAATACCCATGTCGCGAACTGCATCCATGTTGATACCTGTTTTAGTAGAACCAACACCGACAGAACTACATACGATATCTGTAGTTGCCAACGCTTCTGGAATAGAATCAATCAAAATACGGTCAGCACGTGTAGCCCCCTTTGTTACGAGAGCAGAGAAACCGCCGATAAAGTTTACACCTACCGTTTTTGCAGCGCGATCCATCGCTTCTGCAATAGGAACATAAGATGTTAAATCACTACCACCAGCCACTAGAGAAATAGGTGTTACAGAAATACGCTTGTTAATGATAGGAATACCAAACTCACGCTCAATATCCTCACCAGTAGACACAAGATGTTCTGCTTCTTTCGTAATGCGATCATAAATGCGATCACACAACTCTTTACCAGAGCTAGATGCACATTCAAGCAAACTAATACCCATTGTAATGGTACGTACATCAAGCTTGTTATCATGAATCATCTGATTCGTCTCTAAAATATTGTCGATAGATAACATAGTGCCTCCTATCCTACACGGTGCATGCTTAAGAAAATATCAGCATGTTGTGCACGGATTTCAACACCAAGCTCTTTACCGAGTGTAGTCAAAGCCTCTTGGATGGATGTCAAATCTTTCACATCTTCAGACTTTGTTTCACACATCATAATCATATTGAAAACGCCATCAAGAATGGTTTGATTAATAGACATAATATTTACGCCGTGGTTAGCCAGTACAGTACTAACCCCTGCGATGATACCAACGCGGTCAACGCCGACAACGGTAACAACTAATTTCATAACATCACCTTTTCTGAGCACTACAAACTATTTAACCCATATAGAGCATTCAATAAACTATATTAATATATTATATCACATTTATTACTTTTCTATGGTGAAATCTTCATGAGTTTTCACATAAAAACAGTATTTTATGCCTCTTCGGATAAGGCCGCTGTTACGATAGCCTCTCCTGCTGTCAATAACGCTACTAAGCCTTTATCCCCTTTATAGCTTTCACCATAAATTTTATACAAATCCTCTGTACCAGATGGACGCGCCACAAACCAACCTGTTTCCGTTTCTACGCGAACACCATCGATTGGCATATCCTTGTACAAGGATGTAGTGCGTATATTAGTAATTGGGTCTCCATCTACCTCTGTAGCTGTAATGGAACTTGCATTCAACTGTTTCAACTTGGCCTTTGCCGCCTTTGTACAAGCCGCATCAATGCGACCAAATCGTGGGTCCCCACATCCTTCAACAATATTATTGTAAAGTCTATCAACAGTAGCACCCATAACAGCATACATTTCCATCGCTAAAAGAGCCATTACCATGCCATCTTTATCGGTAGTCCATACAGTGCCATCCTTTTTGAGGAACGATGCCCCTGCAGATTCTTCACCACCGATGCCAATCTCTCCATCGAATAATAGGGAACTAAAATATTTAAAGCCTACCGGAACCTCATAAACCGGAATGTCTTTAACAGCAGCCCATTTATCAATCATAGTGGTACAAACAACGGTTTTACCGACCCCTTTATCTGTCCAACCACGGGTAGTAAACAAATAATCCGCAGCAGCCGTAAGGAATGCATTTGGAGAAGTAAGGCCCTCTGCAGTAACGATACCATAGCGGTCATAGTCTGGATCATTACCAACAGCGAGATCATAATTACCAATTTGTTTAATTACATCCGCCATCGCACATTCAGAGGAGCAATCCATACGCACCTTGCCATCATGGTCATAGGTCATAAAGCTAAAGGTTGGATCGTACTCATCATTGATGATATCCATATTGAGATTATATCGTTCTTTAATAGCACGCCAATAACCAAGGCCGCTGCCACCTAATGCATTGACAAGAACTTTAGGCTTAGCACTCTGAATGGCCTCCATATTGATGATAGAAGATAACTCTTCAACATATAAACCCTTGTAATCATACGGAACTTGTTGATCTGGTTCAATATTGTCAATACTAATGCGTTTGAACCCTTCTAATTCACAATAAGCATGAACGTACTCATTGGCACGTGTTTCAATCCATTTTGTAATCAACGTGTCTGCAGGGCCACCGTTGGTAGCATTATACTTAATGCCCCCATTATCTGGAGGATTGTGAGATGGTGTAATAACGATACCATCTGCTTTTTCATCGTGACTTTCATTATGTCGAATAATTGCACGAGACACAGATGGCGTTGGAACAAAATCCATATCCGCATCAACCATGGCAGTCACACCATTACCAGCAAGGACCTCAAGCACAGTTACTAATGCAGGCTGAGATAAAGCGTGTGTATCTTGGCCCACAAAAATGGGACCTGTCGCACCAAATTGACCACGACCATCACAAATTGCCTGTGTAATAGCCGCTACATGTAAATCTGTAAAGGTACCATTTAAAGAGGTACCACGATGGCCAGATGTACCAAAAGAAACGAGTTGTGTCGGATCAGTTACATCCGGTGCGTTATCAAAATAGGCATCCACCAGAGTTTGTACATCTATAATATCTTGTTCTTGTACAGGCGTACCTGCTAATTTATGAGCCATAGGAACCTCCTAATCTCAAATGTATATGTCATTCATAAAACATTATATTTACACATGATTAATATGAGATGACTAATGCTTACGTTTTGAATTTTACTTTTCTGATTTTACATTTTGCCTTACTTAGCGATTATGTACGGTTTCTGTCTTACCTTCCTGTGTAGTACTCTTTTCTTTTAACTGTTCACACACTTCAGTAGGTATAATAGGTTGCGTAAAGCCTTGACCAATGACCTCTTGTGCATCAGTTATTAAGATGAACACATTTGGATCCGCCTCTTGAATAACCTCTTTCAATTTATTTACTTGCAAGAGATTAACGGCTACCATAACGATTTGCTTCGGCGTCCGCGTATAGGCACCGATGCCATTAATGATAGTTGCTCCACGACCAACCTTATTGATGATACATTCACAGACCTCATCGGTACGATAGGTAATGATGAAAGC
>CAKPSA010000026.1 GCA_934183145.1 uncultured Veillonella sp. | reverse complement strand
TCACATTGGCAGGCAAGCACAGCCTAAAAGGGAGGAACTATGCAAGTTCAATTAAAAAAAGGTGTTATGGATATGCTAGTGCTAGCATTACTAACACAAACTGATCGCTACGGGTATGAAATTGTAAGCACTATTTCAGAATATATTGAAATTTCTGAAGGAACAATTTACCCATTATTTAACAGATTGAAAAAAGAAAAGTATGTTGAAACATATTTAAAAGAGTCCTCTACAGGACCGTCTCGAAAATATTACCACATCACTGATGATGGACGTGCCGCATATAATAAGATGCGCCAAGAATGGGATGAATTTTCTGGTGTAATCAACATCCTGTTGAAAGGAGTCGACTATAATGAACAAAAATAGCTTTTTAGAAGCACTACGTAATATATTTAAGAAGGCCCGTGTTGCTGATGTAGAAAGTATTATCGAGGTTTATGAAGAACATTTCGCTGTAGGTTATGAAAGAGGCCTTACGGATAGCGAAATTATTAAATCTTTGGGCACTCCAGAGGAAATCTATGCGTCTTATGTAGATGCAGGTATTATTACAGATACATTAGGCCAAGATGGTGGTGAAAGTAAATCTGTTAATATGCAAGCAATCTATGCAAGATTTGATGATTATAAAGAACGTTTATTACCACAATTACCAGGTATGGCAAAAAAAGCCTCCAAAACATTGTTATCTATTGGAAGTGCGTTGTCATATATTGTAGGGGTTTTAATATTTATTATTACACCAGCTATCTTGTATTTACTAGGAAGCTCATGGCAACCGTTTGAGAATGTAACGGCATTTCCTGTGTTGTCAGTAATAACTTTAGTTGCACTTGGTGGTGTAGGTCTCTTTAGTGGCCTTACATGTATCTTTATTGGTACTGAACTTCGCGGTGTACGTACACGTTATTTTAGCGATATCAATTAAGGAGGACCTATGAGACGAATTATAATTACAGCAATTTTAACAGTCATTTGTGCTGTTGGGGCCGGTACATCCTTTGCGGTAAATGATTTACCTAATTTCGGTGAATGGATGAAAACGAATGAACAACAGTTCAGAAAGCCGCCGAAACATGATGGTCCTGATAAACATATGGATAAACAAATGAAAGATGGTAAGGATAAGTCTGATCGTAAGGATGGTATGGGGCCGAATAATGGCGACCGTATGCACCAAAATGGTCAAAATCAAATGATGCCTCAAGATGGTATGGGGCCAAATAATGGCCAGCATATGAACTCAAATGGTCAAATGCCTCCGCAAGGTCAAATGCCTATGCAAGGCCAACCACCTCAACAACCTAATGGTAATGCACAACAACAACAAACTGATCAAGGTGCACAGTAAACGGCACAAAACTAATAATATTCTATTAGCTTTTTCTCTGGAAACACATTAAGAGTACGTGGCTATGAAAGTGCATTCATGGCCACCGTAGAGCCACACACTCTATGTGATACATTCGTATCAGAATCTCTCTCTTACACACAATAACTACACACAAACAAAAAGAGCTCCTCACTGAAGGGGCTCTTTTTGTATCTGTTTATGAATGTTGATTGTATTTGATAGGTTAAGGATATTTTTATTAACTTAGATATGTAAAAGAAAAGACCTATGCATAGGCATAGGTCTTTAGTAATTTATTTGATGTGTTTAGAACCACGTTCTGTCATAGCTACGCCGTCTTTACAAAGAGGGCATTCTTCAGGTTTGTATGTAGGAACTTCAAGGTTGAGTAATGCTTGTACTTTTTCGTGAGGTACGCCGAATTCTGCTTTACCGCCAGAACGGTTAACAAGAAGGCCTACACCTACGATTTCACCACCAGATTGGTTTACAACATTTACTACTTCTTGTACAGAACCACCAGTAGTTACGATGTCTTCAACGATAAGCACGCGTGTGCCTGGTTCGATTTTGAAACCACGGCGCAATGTCATAACACCTTTTTCGCGTTCTGTGAAGATAGCGCGAGTGCCAAGAGCTTTACCTACTTCGTGAGCTAGCAAGATACCGCCAGTCATAGGTCCGATAACGAGTTCTACATTTTGATCGCGGAAGCGTTCAGCTAATTCTTTACAAAGTGTTTCAGTGTATTTAGGATGTTGCAATACATTGAATTTTTCAACGTACATTGGGCTGTGGAGACCAGATGTCAAAAGGAAGTGACCTTCTAAAATAGCTTGAGTGTCGATAAGTAGTTGTTTTACTTCTTGTTCTGTCATCATTTGGATACATTCTCCATTTCTTCAATAATTAAACGAACTGCTTCACGAGGATTTTCAGCCTGTGTAATAGGACGGCCAATAACGAGGCGAGATGCGCCATCTTGTAATGCACTAGCAGGTGTAGCAATACGTTTTTGGTCGTTTGTTGCTGCAAAGGATGGGCGAATACCAGGTGTTACGATAAGGAAATCATCACCACATGCTTCGCGGATCATCTTAGCTTCTAACGCGGAACATACAACGCCATCCATGCCACATTCCTTAGCAAGCTTTGCTAAACGAATAACTTGGTCGGAAATCGGTAATTGGCCACCAGTTGCAGTCCAAGCTTCATCATCAAAGCTAGTTAATACAGTGATTGCCAACAACTTAGCACGTTCAACCCCTAATTGTTCAGCTGTTTCACGAGCTGCTTGTACAGCTGCTTTCATCATAACTGGACCACCTTGCCCATGCATAGTGATTAAGTTAGCACCTAAACGTGTTAGGGAAGATACGCCATGTGCCACTGTATTAGGAATATCATGCAATTTCAAATCAAGGAATACTTGTTTGTTTTGCTCTTGTAAATAGCGAACTGTTTGCTCTCCTTCGGCGTAGAATAGCTCCATGCCGACCTTGTAAAAGCTAACCGCATCACCAAGAGATGTTACGATTTCTTTCATCGCATCCATAGTGGATACATCAAGGGCAACGATTAATCTGTCATCTGCCATCTTGCAACCTCCATACTACATATATATCTAAATAATTTTCACATACAGAGGGCCTATCTGTCAATTAAATTTGATGTGAAAAGGGTGACTAATAGTCACCTCCGAATAGTAGATTATAGACTGTTTCATGCTATAATAAATGGAGAAAATGAATACAATTCTTATATATAAATTTTGAAACATATAGATTTGAAAGGAGTCCTATGTTAGATTTTGTTGCATTAGACTTTGAAACAGCTAATAAATTTAAAAATAGTGCGTGCTCCTTGGCGGTTATTACCGTAAAGGATGGACAGATTACCAAAAAGGCGTACAGCCTTATAAAACCACCGTTCATGAGTTTTGATGATGAATGCATTGAAATTCATGGCATTCAACCAAAGGATGTTATCCATGAGAAAACCTTTGATCAATTGTGGAACGCTATCTACGAAAATCATTTAAAAGGCAATATCATGGTAGCTCACAACGCAAAATTCGATATGAATGTATTGCGTGCTACACTAGATTACTATAAAATTCCTTGGCCAGAGCTAGATTATGCATGTACTGTAAAGCTTTCACGTGCGGTATGGCCAGATTTAGTAAACCATAAGCTAAACACAATGGCTGCATACATCGGGGTTGAGTTTAAACATCACTACGCATTAGATGATGCGGAAACATGTGCTAAGGTTGTGTTAGAGGCGGCTAAGGCTAAGGGCGTTAATAGCTTGCCAGATTTGTTGAAGGCTACAGGTGTACCACTAGAACCATTTATTGATGACAAAAATCGCGCTGCTCAAGAGGCTTTACATAAAGAACCTGAGCCAGAGCAAATGTCGTTCTTTTAGTAAGGAGAGACACTATGTTAGGTAAAGAATTATTATCTTATGTGGATCATACACTATTGCGTCCTACAGCTACATGGGATGATATTAAAGAAATTTGTGACGCCGGCGTAGCCTATAAAACAGCATCTGTTTGCATTCCACCAGATTTTGTGGCTTCTGCCCATGAAGCGTACCCAGACCTTAATGTTTGCACTGTTATTGGTTTCCCTTTAGGCTATGAAACGACAGAGGTGAAGGTAGCTGAAACAAAACAAGCCCTCGGAGAAGGTGCCTCTGAAATTGATATGGTTATCAACCTAGGCAATGTAAAACAAGGTGATTTTGAATCTGTTACCGCTGAAATTAAGGCCCTTAAAGAGGCTTGTGGTGATAACATATTAAAGGTTATCATTGAAACTTGTTATTTAACTGATTCTGAAAAGGTAGCGCTTTGTAAATGTGTTACCGATGGTGGTGCCGACTATATCAAAACATCTACAGGTTTTGGTAGCAGTGGAGCTAGTATTGAAGATATTCAACTCTTTAAGAAACACATCGGCCCTAATGTAAAAATTAAGGCTGCCGGTGGCATCCGTTCTATCTCTGATATGAAAGCCTATATTGCAGAAGGTTGTAGCCGTATTGGCGCCAGCGCAGCAGTAGAACTACTTAAAGATCATTTAGACGAAGAAGTGTAATAGAAAACCACCTAGGCAGTGCTTAGGTGGTTTCTTAGAATGGCGGTATAACCATGCGCATGTATGATATTATTCTAAAAAAACGGTCTAACTTACCCTTAACAGATGAGGAAATTCGCTTTGTCATCTCAGGCTATGTGAATGGCGAAATTCCCGACTATCAAGTAAGTGCTCTGTTGATGACCATTGTATTTAATGGTATGAATGCTCGTGAACTAGGCACGTTGACCATGGCGATGGCACAGTCGGGGCACATGGTAGATTTATCCGATATTGATGGGATAACAGTAGATAAGCATAGTACTGGTGGTGTAGGGGACAAGACAACCCTTATCATAGGGCCTTTGGTGGCTGCTTGTGGCGGCAAGGTGGCAAAAATGTCGGGCCGTGGCCTTGGTCATACGGGTGGCACTATCGACAAGATGGAATCCATACCAAATCTAAAGGTGTCATTGGAACAAGAGGTATTTATTAATCAGGTCAATACAATAGGCCTGGCTGTAATCGGTCAGTCCGAAGGACTAGCACCAGCAGATAAAAAACTCTATGCCTTGCGAGATGTAACGGGCACTGTAGATAGTATTCCATTGATTGCATCCTCTGTGATGAGTAAAAAACTAGCTTCTGGAGCGCAAGCCATTTTGCTAGACGTAAAGGTTGGCAGTGGGGCCTTTATGAAAACCTTAGACGATGCTCGTGCATTAGCTAAAGCAATGGTAGATATTGGAATGGAAAATGGCCGCTCTGTTAAGGCTGTTTTAACCGATATGGATAGACCACTAGGTCATGCTATTGGCAATGCTTTGGAAATCCGCGAGGTTATTGATACGTTGAAAGGTCATGGCCCACAGGATTTAACTCATGAATGTCTTATTATGGCAGCTCATATGCTCGTATTGAGTCATATATGTGATTATGAAACGGCTCTCAGTCGTGTGCAAAAGGCACTCGACTCTGGTGCCGCATTAGAACGATTGCGCATGATGATTGATGCTCAAGGTGGAGACAGCCGAGTTCTTGATGATGAAAGCTTATTAGCCATTGGCAAATTCACCTATGATGTTACAGGACCTCAAGACGGTTATATTACGCATATGAACACCGAGCAATGTGGTATTGCATCTGTTATGCTTGGCGCTGGTCGCACCGTTAAGAATGGTCCTATCGATTATAGTGCGGGCATCGTAATGCATAAGAAAACAGGTGATACTGTTCGAGCTGGTGAAAGTATAGCTACCTTGTATGCTTCCGATGAAAGCTTGCTCGCCAATGCGGGTAAAACATATTTAGAGGCCATAACCTTTGGCGAAACTGCACCAATTGTAGTGGATACGATTCTTGATATGGTGGAATGAGGAGATCCATATGATAGAAAGGGAAACTCATATGACAGAACCGGAAATTCAAAAGCTTATTGATCGTGCTATAGCAGCTCGAGAGAAAACCTATAGTCCGTACTCCCATTTTGGCGTAGGTGCAGCTATTCTCTGCGAGAATGGGACTATTTATGAGGGGTGTAACATAGAAAATGCTTCCTATGGATTAACGAACTGTGCAGAACGAACTGCTATATTTAAAGCCGTATCAGAAGGTCATACAAAATTTAAGGCCCTCGCCGTGGTTGCTGATACGGAAGGACCTTGTGCACCTTGTGGCGCTTGTCGCCAGGTGATTTCTGAATTTGAAATACCACAGATTATTTTGGCTAATCTAAAAGGCAATTATAGAGTTGTTAGTCTTGATGAGTTATTACCATTTAGATTTGGCGCTGATAGCTTATAGCAAAAAAAGAGACCACATATGTGGTCTCTTTTACTTTATACCTTAGAATGCAGGAACAACTGCACCTTTGTATTTTTCTTCAATGAATTTTTTGATTTCAGGGCTATGAAGTGCTTCCATTAATTTTTTGATGCGAGGATCGCTTTCGTTACCTTTAAGTACAGTAACGATGTTTACGTAAGGGGAATCTTTAGATTCGATTGCCAATGCATCTTTACCAGGGTTAAGGCCTGCATTCAATGCAAAGTTAGTGTTGATAGCTGCTAAAGCAACATCGTCAAGAGAGCGAGGTACTTGAGCTGCTTCTAATTCAACGAATTGGTAACCATTAGGGTTGGAAGCGATATCTTGAACTGTAGACAAGATATTACTGGAGTCTTTCAATGTGATAAGACCTTCTTTTTGCAATAACAATAATGCACGACCGCCGTTTGTAGGGTCATTAGGGATAGCGATTTTAGCGCCTTTAGGAAGATCTTTCAAATCTTTGATTTGACGGGAGTATAAGCCCATTGGTTCAAGATGAACACCACCAGCAGATACTAATGGAAGGTTATGAGCTTTTGCGAATTCATCCATGTAAGGTACATGTTGGAAGAAGTTTGCATCGATTTCTTTATCACCCAAAGCAAGGTTTGGTGTGTTGTAATCAGTGAATTCAGTGATTTGTAAATCAATACCATCTTTTGCCAAGATAGGTTTAACTTGTTCCAAGATTTCTGCGTGAGGTACTGCTGTAGCACCGATTTTTAATACTTGCTTGCCATTGCTAGCAGCTTGTTTGCTGTTGTCGTTACCGCAACCTGCGATTAGTAAAGCACCGCCAAGGATTACAGTAGCCGCTAATGCTAAAAATTTTCTCATTAGACACACTCCTTTTACAATTAGTTCATATAAAATATTACATTAATAGTACTAAATTATTTCCTATCTATCAAGAAGGAATTGTTGTAGGTTCTCCATAACTTAAAGTTATAGCAAAAAGAGATTTTCAAACTAACATCTATAAAACGTTGTTAAAGTTTGAAAATCTCTCTTTATTTTATGTAATTGTATGTAGTGTATGTACGTATTGGTAAATACTTATTTGCCAATAATTAAACCTATGGACCACATGATTTGATAAATCATAGCTGCCCCTGCAGTTGTGCCCATCGCTTTGTCCAGAAGAAATTCATCTGTTTTTGTACTTAAGGTGTGTACAGTTTTGAAAGCTAGTGGTGCTGCGAAGAAGGCTAATAGGGATAACCATGTCATGTGACCTACAATGATCCATGCAAGGATCCAAATAAAGTTGAATAGGTAGGTAATGCTCATCAAACTGAGGGCGCGTTCACGACCCAATACGATTGGTAATGTGCGACGACCGTGGCTTTCATCATTTCTAATATCACGAATGTTATTCGTAAGCATAATGGATCCAACTAGTAATGTAGATGGAATAGCAGGTATCAATAATGCTGACGATAAGTCGCGTGTCCATGCGTATCCTGTAATGAGTACGATAGCAAACCCCATAGCGATACCAGAGGATATTTCCCCAAATGGTGTACGGGAAATTGGTTTTGGACCACCAGAATAGAGGAAGCTAATTAGAATGCAAAGGAAACCCGCTGGAATATAGTACCAAGTAATGGTGGCCGATAGATAAAGACCGATGAGTATAGGTACAACCATGAGGACTTTGATCATGGTAACGATAAGCTCTGGTGTAATGGCACCGCGCGTGATAGACCCCGCATTACCAACCTTTTGTCCTGCATCGAGACCTGATTTGAAATCTTTATATTCATTCCATAAATTAGCTACAATTTGCGCTGTTACAACGGCTAAGAATATTAAAAATGTATGGAAAATGGCAAGACCTGTACCTTGTGCAGCCCCAAATGCGTAATAGCTAAAGGCTGCCCCTAAAATAGTAGGCCCTAAAGCAGCCGCTAATGTACGAGGCCTAGTGAGTGGAATTATTTCTTGTATCATAATAAAAGCACACCAAGTGTGCACTCCTTTCTATTTCTCATACCCTATGTTTACATATCTATTTAAGTATTGTATAGCAGAACTGAAAGGTTGTAAATTACACTATACAGTTATGCATCTCTATATAGTATAATAATTAGTATATGCAGTATAGATTATCTTATTGGAAATCTTTATATATGCAGTACGGGTTATAAATATAATCTGTATATGAATGTATTGTAAAATCGTGAGGTGTCTTATGAGAGCTCTCAATAAAAAATTGACGACATTGGCTTTTGCCACATGCTTAACTGTTGGCATGGGCGCAGTGGCATGTGCTGATACAGTAGATCTAGGCTATGGTTTATATGGCACGACGTCTCCAAATGTTAAAGCCGTAGAGATGTCGCATATTTCTTCTGATGAAACTATGCGTACTCGTGCAGATAATGAAATTCTTCGCAACGCAAATGAAAGTGCGCTTTCCATTGTTAATGAATTCTTAAAAAAAGAGTACTCTGTACCTGTGAAACCTATGACAGGCTTAATAGTTGACGGTGCATCTTGGTATCAATTGCAAGGTACAAATGAACAAGGTCATCATGTAGGTTACTTAATATCTATTGATTATTCTAAAGCTGCCCTTGATCAAGTGATTGATATAAACCGCGTTATTTCAGAAAAAGGATCTGATGCGGATAAAGCGAAGATTAAGCGCGATATGTATAAAGGGATTACTGAATATACAAAGCTTGATGCTCAGCATAAATTGTCTTCCTTAAAGGGGGAATCTTTAGAAGGTGCTAAATTAGAGAAATCTGTTAAAGAGTTAAATCTTAAATTGCCTCTAAAGTTAACTGAAGAATTGAATACAGTGCCTTTAACTAGTAAAGGTATGTCTGTTGAAGATAAACAAGAGCTTATTAATAACCTTAAATTTGCTGTAAAACAACTTCAAGTGGATGCTACACATTTGGCTTATAAACCAGTTCAAACACGTTATGGTACAGCCGTAACTGGTGATGCTCGTGTAGCTATTAGCTACGATGGATTCAAATCTCCGTTCTCTGTAACCGGTTATGCGGTCCCTACAGATAAAGGGCTAGTTCTACAATTTTTATGGTCTGAAGATTCTAGCCATGATTATTGGGCTAATGAGTTGAATCATATGTATCAAACACAATCTCTCAAGGGAGGTAAATAATATGAAATCTTTGAAAGTATTGGCTTGTGCAGCATGCCTAGTGGGAACTATATCTGGTGTAGGCTTTGCTAAGGATGTGCAAACCATTGCAGGTTCTATGGTAGTGCCTAACAATGTAACTGTTGTTTCTGCATCTAAAACGAATACCCGTGATTTTGTAGAGAAACAATTAAATGAGAACCCTTCAAAATCTTCGATGGCAAACATGATGGCAAAAGAGTTCCTACAAAACTTAGGTACTAATTTTGATGTGTACCAATTACAGGGCTCTGACAAAACAGGCCAAAAGGATGCATACGTTGTAGCAGTAGACGTTAAACAAGTGGCACAACAAGTGGCTAAGGACAAAGCTAATGATCCTATGTTTGTAGCGGCTATGGCGGCTCTAGATAAAGGTCAAATTGATCCTGTTACAGAACAACTTATGTTAGGTGCTATTAATAAGCAAATTCCTACGACTACAACTGTAGTACCTTTAAATAATCCAGCTCGCTATGCACATCTTAAGACACAGTCTGGTAAGCCGATTGTACGGCCTAGAACACTTACTGTAGAAAATGCAGAACAAGTACATCCTGTGGCGGGCACAAAATATCAAACCTATGCAGCAAGCTCTCGTTTATTATATGCAGATGGAGATGTTCAAACTCCACTCTATGCAAATGCTGCATTTGTGTTGAAGCCAGGAAAACCGGTATTGTACGTAGGTGTAACAAGTGATGTACAACGGGACTATTTCAAAACGATATTTGACAATGCCTTCAAATCTATTAAATAATTTGTTATAGATATACTTTTACAAAGGATATCATATACAAGGTAATTACTAATGTGAGTACTGTGGTATTAGGGTGATTTATATTATTTTTAATTATATTTAAAAGGAGAATTATCATGAAAACAATTTTCACAGACAAAGCACCAGCAGCAGTAGGTCCTTACTCTCAAGCTAAAGTAGTAGGCGGTTTATTATTCGCTTCTGGTCAAATTCCACTCGATCCTGCAACTGGTTCCATTGTTGCAGGTGGTATCGTAGAGCAAACTGAACAAGTATGCAAAAACATTGATGCTGTATTGGCTGAAGCAGGTTCTGACTTCTCCGAAGTTATTAAAACAACTTGTTTCTTGGCTGATATCGCTGATTTCAAAGCGTTCAATGAAGTGTATGCTAAATATTTCACTTCTAAACCAGCTCGTTCTTGCGTAGCAGTAAAAGACCTTCCATTGGGTGCTCTAGTAGAAGTGGAAATTATTGCGGAAGTATAAGATGGATTATATTTCCTTATTACAATCAGAGATGCGTCCTGCCTTCGGGTGCACTGAGCCAATTGCATTGGCTTATGCGGCTGCGAAGGCAGTCTCTGTTTTAGATGAGTTTCCCAATCATATTCACGCACGATGCAGCGCGAATATTATAAAAAATGTAAAATCTGTAGTCATCCCTAACTCTGGTGGTCGAAAAGGCCTTCAAGCGGCTACTACTCTTGGTGCCATCGTAGGTCATCCTGAGAGTGAGCTAGAGGTATTAGAATCTGCTACAGATGAAGATCGTAAATGGCTTGGCACATTGCTAGATGCCAACTTCTGTACCGTATCACTTGCTGAAGGTGTAGATAATCTTTATATCGAAATCACTGCTGAAACAGATGAACATACAGCAGTGGTTCGCATTGAAAACGACCATACAAATGTAACCTATGTTGCTGTAGATGGTGAAATCGTATCTGAAACAATCAATGAGATCAAGAAAGCTGCAAAGACAGAATATGCGATGACCTTTGATAGCATTCACGAATTTGCAAAGTCTGCAGATATTTCTGGTATCATTCCTCAAATCAAACAGCAAGTAGAATACAATACAGCTATTTCCCGAGAAGGTTTGTCTAATGATTATGGCTCCAATATTGGACAGCTCTTATTGTTAGATGAAGAAAATCCGTCTCTTGAAACGAAATGTAAGGCTCGTGCAGCGGCTGGATCCGATGCGCGTATGAGTGGGTGTCCATTGCCTGTTGTTATCTGCTCTGGCTCTGGTAACCAAGGCTTAACCGTATCTGTGCCTATCATTACAACCGCTGAGGAACTTGGTAAAAGTGATGATGAATTATATCGCGCCCTTGTTTTCGCTAACTTATTAACCCTTTATGTTAAATCCGGCATTGGCAAACTATCCGCCTACTGCGGTGTTGTATCTGCCGGTGTAGTAAGTGTAGCAGGTATTGCCTTCTTGAAAGGTGATAGCAAAGACATTATCGAAAATACCTTGGTAAATGGTCTTGCTAGTTTATCCGGTATCGTATGCGATGGGGCAAAACCATCCTGCGCAGGTAAAATTGCTATCTCCCTTGATGGTGCGTTCATGGGCTATAAACAAGCTCGCCTTAACAAGAACTACCAAAAAGGCGACGGCCTTGTAGCATACTCCGTTGATGATACAATCCGTAGTATCGGTACTGTGGCTCAAGGTATGAAAGAAACGGATGTAGTTATCTTGAATGAAATGCTAAAACACTAATTTAGCTAAAATAAAAGCCCCCGTAAGGGGGCTCTTTTATTGTAATTTTTTAGGATCCTTAAGTAGTAATGATGCCCCAAGACCTCCGATTAGGAATGGCACAAGTGTCATCATAGCGACCGGAAGGGAGTAGGTGTCTGCTAGGTTACCCACAATAGGTGCGATTACGCCACCGATGGTTTGGCTTACGCCGAGGGTGATACCTGATGCAAAACCGATGCTTTTAGCAAGATAGGTTTGGCCTAGTACGATAACGGGGCTATAACTGATGGCTTTAGCAGCACCGATGATGAGTAATAATAGATATGCTATAGGTAGCATAATATATGGAGCAAAGTTTGGTACTTCTGTTAATAGGAACATAGCGGGCAACCAAACTAATAGGGATAGTCTAATGATTTTGATAGGACCATATTTATCGCCCAACAGACCGCCGATGTATGTCATGAAGATACCAATGCTAAAGAATACGGTTAATGCAAAGCTACCTTGTTCTGGACTGGTACCAAGTTCACGCGTCCAAAAGATAGGAATGAAGGCGTTGATAACGCGGAAGTTTACCGACTGACTAAGGATGATAATGAATAGGATACCAAAGTATTTCCAATAGTTTTTTAGTGGTTTTGCAGCTACCGTTGGATTTTCTGCAGCCACTTCTTGGTCGATGGTACGCGCATGAGCTACGATACGTGGCATGAGTGTGAATAGGGTGATAAATATAATAATGCCAGCTACGGTAAAAGCTGCTAATCCATGCGGTCCTACTGTATAGGCAATAGCACCTGCAAAGAGTGGTCCAAAAGCGAAGCCTGAGCTACCACCGATGGCGAAGGTGCCCATGGCCTTACCTTTCTTGCCACCACCGAGACGGTTCATAATTTTAGCGCCTTCTGGATGGAAAATAGAAGAGCCTACACCAGCTAAGGTAGCGCAAACAAGGAGGCTTTCATAAGAGGTAACAAAGCCCATCATACCTGTACTACAGGCGGATAATAAAACACCGAAGGCAATGAGCCTAGGTTGATTGATCTTGTCCGAAATATAGCCTAGTAATGGCTGTAATAATGATGATAATGCTGTGTTAGCTAAGATGAGAAAACCTGCTTGCTCCAAGCTCAGTCCATAGGTATAAATGAACAGTGGCAAGAGGGCAGGTAACACACTTTGACAGGAGTCGTTAATCATATGACTCACTGTGATCAGATACGGGTAATATTTTTTCATAGTAGTGGCCTCTTTGCAAAAAAAGCGCTAACCATGGTTAGCGCTTTATATAGTTTAGTTGGCAGAGGAGGAGGGATTTGAACCCCCGCGCCGGTTGCCCGACCTACCGCATTTCGAGTGCGGACCCTTCAGCCTCTTGGGTACTCCTCCGTGCTTTACGGCGCTCTTTAAAGAA
>CAKPSA010000025.1 GCA_934183145.1 uncultured Veillonella sp. | reverse complement strand
TCCTTATAGTCACCAGCAATATTGCCAGATACTGTAGATACGCGATACTTAATATACTTTGGCATATCATCTACACGATCAAAGTATTTTCCTTTTAAAAGCTCATGATAAGCATACACTACTTGTAGTACGTCATAATCCACAATAGATACATGTACAGGGCGGTGTCCCTCTCCTCCACTTGGCAACTGCGGCTTAAAGTTCAAATGTTGCTTAGCCTCATATACAGTATCAAATACCTCTAGCGATTGACCTTTACGAGTGCTTCTATAATCCTCATCAGTCATACTGCAACTACCAAGTCCATCTGGACAAGGAAACTCATTTCGATCACCATAAGGTTGGTCATAAATTGAATTACCATTGAGGCGAAGCCGCATCAAATCATCTGCGTAGGCAACATTTATAGAACCTATGAAAGCTAGCGTGGCCAGTGCACATACAACCTTTTTCATAACCTTCCCCTTACAATACTATAGTACCATAGTGCTTATTAAACACTTCAATAATCTCGTTAATCATGAAAAATAAAATAGTTTACTTAACATTTAAATTTTACCATTAAAGTTCGTAAAAATACCTCTAAATCAATCTTTTTTCTAGAAAAGTACATATGTTTGCAGTATAATACAAATAAGATATCAGCACTTTAATTAGGGGTTACAACATACATTGACAACAGATTGCAATATTTGTTATAGTAACTATACAAAGAGTTAGTAATGAACCTGAGGGAACATTACGGAGGCGAAGCAATCTGCGGATTACTTCGCCTCTTTTTTTATGGGGAAAGAAACTCTATGGCAAAACCATTTCAAACGCATAATCAACAGCTAAAGATGCTCCGTAATCGTAACATTGAGATTTCTAATGGCAGCAAGGCCAAGGCAATATTGATTAGAGAAAACTACTACCAATTAATTAATGGGTACAAGCATATATTCTTAGATTTAGTCGAAAGCAAGAAGCGACAAGATGATTACTATAAAAATGGAACTACTTTTGAGCAAATATATGCCCTATATGAATTCGACAGAAACCTAAGAAATATTCTCATGAAGTATATTCTCATGACAGAAAACTCCATAAAATCAAAAATTGCCTACCAATTCTCCGCAGAACATCCAAAAGAAGCTTTTAGCTATTTTAATATCAATAATTATAGAGATACTAACCATCAACAAACAACTTCACTAATCGCAGCACTGTCATCAGTAACTAAGCAGAATACTGACTCCGTCACTAAGTCAGGACCATTTTACCACTACTTCAATGAACACAAAGAACTTCCCCTATGGGTGCTAATAACTAAGTTAACTCTAGGACAAACATGTAATCTTTTTTATAATCTGAAAGAGCCCACCCAAATCGAAATTTTAAAATCAGTACTCTATGAATTCAAAAATAACTGTAATGTAGCAGCAACTAAAATCACTCTTCAAAATTATTTAAAAGATTTTATGAGTGCAATTAACTGTATAAAAGCATTTCGCAATGTTTGTGCACATGAAGATCGACTCTATGACTACTATGCCAAAAACAAGAATGGTAAACCCATTCAAACTAGCTTCTTTTATATAGGAATCACAACACCAGCATTTCAAGGAGGTATTTTTGACATTATCTTGTTACTACGTCTATTCCTAACCAAGAGAGACTATAAACAATTACTCCGACGATTATTCGATGAATTAAATAACCTAGAAACTGAATTGCCTTCAAGCCTCTTTTCTGAAGTCACTCGTAAAATGAAGCTACCTAAAAATTGGAAGAATGAATTAAATAAATTCATTTGATATTACACTTTTTATCAAAATAACTTTTCTATAAATATCACAAATCTATCACATTTGATAGTATCTATCGCAAATCATTCTACTAGTCAAAATTATTATAGATGCTATAATGAACTCACCAAAAGGAACAGATGCTCATATGATACTAAATGCACTATTCCAAAACTATAGTTAGTAGTTATAAAAAGGGGATTATCATGACACATACACAATTAACACAACTCGTACAAACTTTATTAGATGCACCTACAAGCAATGAAACAGTAAAGGAATTCGCTCAATCTTGGATTAATGCAGAAGGCAAACCTGAACAAGAAGAGCTTACTAAACAACTCGTATCTGTAGCAGAACAAAACATTGCTTTTATTGATGAAACAATTGGCTTTGCTAGCTCTGAACTCGCTACACAAATCCTTGGTGCAGAAGGTGCAGCTAACCTATTACAACATGCTAAATCCATCAAAGCACAAGGTGCAGAATTCTGCGACTGCCCTGGTTGCGTTGCATGTAAACACGTTATTGATTTGAAGGCGGAAATTGCATAAGAATATATAGAAAATGGCTCCCTTATAGGGAGCCATTTTTATATTTGCTAGACTTTATATATGAATATCATCATATATAATTTCACCATTCTCTATTATTTTCGTGATAATCGAATCTCTATTTCTGTTAATGACTATACTAAAACCAAAATAATATCGAAATTGACCATCTTGTTTTGTCATTTCATAGAGTTTTTTTACATCCTTACCTATATCATCATTCCACCAAGGCTTAATCTCTATAATAGCAAAATTATCATCATTGGAACCGCGCTTATGTACTATAATATCAGGTCTTATTAAATGATTTGCCTCATTAGTTTTAGGGTCGGCTAAATTTCGATTATATTCACAATCCACATCATATTCGTCGATTAATAGTGCTAAATAGTGTCCTAGTTTATGAGAGATAGATAACTCACTCACATGCATGTTAGTTTCATTATATATTAAGTATTGATCTTTATAAAACAGCATATCTAATGCTATTTTTAATGCATCATTAAAACCCTCTAAAGTCATCATAAAATAACTCCTTTTAATATATTCTTACGAACTCTATATTAATCCCATAAATTTATACTTCTATATAGAAATATAGAGTCCTCTATACAATTAATTTAAAATATTAACTTACATATCCTATAAATCAACTGATCTTATAATATATATTAATCATCTATCTCAGCAAAATATTTAATTCATAATTATCTACTACTCATTTTGATTTCGCTTTCTAAAAAGTTCACGTTCTCTTTTTATAGAAAGATATAAACTGATATAAAACCAATATATACAGTATCCCCAGACAAAGCCTTTACTAAGTACAAATGTAAATTGAATCCATTCTCTATGTGCCATATTAGGTAGTAAAGCACTAACAGAAATAAGTTGCTTTAAAGGATTAATTATTTCAAATGATGAAGTATACCACTCTGGAGAAACTAAATTGCCTATATGATTAAACATAGCAAGAATGTAATATATAGTACCAATAAAAGCAATATAAATTATTGATAGTCGTAATAAATCATAACTTTGATTACTTATAAATTGACACCATGATTTCATAGTACTGAAAAGTTCATAGAATGCTTCAGATAATTTCCTAAAACATCCTTTTTTCTCAAACTGTTCTATTATAAATTCTAAAACAAAAGCTATAAATAAGATTAAAAATAACATTACTGGTATACTATATACAAAAGGAATAAGCCAATAAAGAATAAACTCTACTTTTTGTAGTAATACCTTTACTATTTGAGGTAATATAGATTCAAAATCTAATATATTCACTTCATAATAGGAGTATAAATAATCAGCAAAAAAACATAGCATAAAAATCAAAACCAAAATCTTTATAAATAAGTCCAATCGTTTTCTAACTAAGTTTATTAAAGCCATTATATTCTCACTCATATATAGCTCCTTTCTTTCATAAAATATCATACCACAATATACTATTTTTAATTTCACTCATAATTGAAAAAGTATAATTTATTACCTAGGTATAAAAAAGCCCCTGTTCTAAACAGGGGCTTTCGTTTACAAACTCGCTTTCACAAGTCGTATATGGGTGTATAGTTTTTAGGTATAGTGATTCAATTATTTAACTAAAAATTTTACTTACAATCTATATTTATTTTAAGAGGTTATTTACTAACATCATTTACTAATTTAGTTAATGTTTTGTTGTTATTGTTCCGCGTATGGAATCGCTAGTGGATGGTTATCGTATGTTCCTCTGTGTTGGTCATAGATGGATTCTGCACCTGGTAGTGGTGGCAATCCCAAGGAATCAGTACGTGTGAAAGCTTCAAATAAGCCTGGTGTTAGGTGCATATTAGGCACATGTTCCGGAGTTACTTCGTGAACGATAGTATCACCTTTACCGTTCATAATTTTTTGACCAAATTCAGGATCTACTAAAGTACCGCGACCTACGGCAATGATGTCTGTGTAGTTTTCTACCGCATCACGAGCTGCTTCTTCACTGAAGATGTTACCTACAATGATAAGTTTTGTTTCATCATCTAGAACAGCTTTGAATAGAGCGCCAAAGGATTCATCAGCACCTTCTGGTTTTGAATCATAGCCACCCCATAAGGATAAATGGATATAATCTAGCTCTTCTTTTACAATAGTCTCCACTAATTGAAGGGATTCTTTATAGGTATAACCAATATCAGAGCCGTGGATTTCTTCAGGACTCAAACGATAGCCGATGATAAAGTTCTTCACGCCTGCTTCTTCTACAACGCGTTTTACTTCACGTACTACTGCCAATGGAAATCTCATACGATTTTCTAAAGAGCCGCCCCATTTATCTGTACGATGGTTCGTTAATACAGAGAAGAATTGTTGTAGTAAATAGTGGTTAGCACCGTGGATTTCTACACCATCAAAGCCAGCTTTGATAGCTCGTTTGGTAGCACGGCCAAAATCAGCGATAATCTCTTCGATTTCACTTTCAGTAAGAGCACGAACAGGGAACTTACGTTGTAAGTCGCTAGGTGCTACCACATCTTGATGATTGATAAAACGACCAATCGCCATGCGTCCACCGTGATGGATTTGCATAACAGCTTTATTACCGTCCTTCTTCAAAGCTTGAGCAATTTTCTTTGCCCCCTCTAAGTGAACATCAGAGTAAATACCCATTTGTCCTGGATAACCTGGCATATACGCTGGACCACCGCTTTCACTAACATAGTGAAACTCAGTAATCAAAAGACCTGCCGCCTTGGAACGATGATTGTAATAACGGATTGTATCATTACTTACATAGCCGCCCTCTAATGCGGATTGCGTTTGCATTGGTGCCATAGCGATGCGGTTAGAAATTGTCAAACCACGACGGAATGTAATTGTATCTGTTAAGTTATGTTGTGCCATGATAACCTCTTTCTCCTATTTTCATAGGTATTCTATTATAAAGATCTAGTTGATTACCGAATTGTTATATTATATTTACATATTGCGAATTTCCGATATGTTAAGTCAATAAAAAAGCATTCCTATATAATTACAATCATATTTCTATAGCATTATGTGCCACATACTTATGTGCTATATATTCATGCTCTTTTATAATTCAGTTTCTACCAACTTTGCTAATTCTGAAATGGTTTCCTCGTTGCGACGGTAATAGGTCCATTTTCCAATCCGTGTAGCAATCACCAAATCCGCCTTTTGCAATACAGACAAATATTGAGATGCTGTTGATTGGGTAACGCCTAGTTTTTGCTGGATTTGACCGACACATACCCCAACCTCTACCATATCTACAGGCTCTTGATGGTTAAAGTATTGTTTAGGATCCTTTAACCAAAATAAAATCTGTAGACGTGATTCATTAGCAAGTGCTTTAAAGATCTCTAATTGATTCATCTTTAATCACCTCTAGGATTATTATATCGTAATTTCGCGATATGTCAATTTGTAGTTATATCATATATTGCCTAAATAAAATAAAAACCCCTGTAGAGATTGATATATATTTCCTTTACCGGTTGTCCAGTAAAAATAATATCAATCATACAGGGGCTTTCATTTACTCACTTGCTGCTACAAGAGATTTCATCTATAAACTTGCTTCCACAAGTGCTTTTGTATATGGGTGTACCGCTTCTTTAAGTCGTTTTGATTCGATAGTTTCTACGATTTGCCCATCTTTCATAACGATGATTCGGTCTGTTACAGCTTGTAAAAGTCCTATGTCATGGCTAACAAATACGTAGCCGAAGGGTTGTTCCCTGTGAAGTTTTTGTAATAAATCTAGTACCAGCTTTTGATTCACCGCATCAAGGGCTGATGTAGGTTCATCAAAGAGTACTAGTTTTGGATGCATCAACATAATCCTTGCCAGTACTACACGTTGCAGCTGACCACCACTTACTTCGTGAGGATATTTCTGAACAATGGTTTCAGGTAGATCTACATGTTGAATCCATTTGCGGATATCTTCCTTTGCAGCCGCTATATCCATAAGCCCATAGTTAATATATGGTTCTAAAAGAAAAGCTTCTAAATTCATCCGTGGCGGAATGATCGCCAAGGGATTTTGAAACATCATCTGCATAGAACGATATAATTCTCTATGATTTTTAATAGATGTAATATCTGCGCCGAATAATTGCAAAGTACCAGAGGTAGGCGCTTCTAACATCGCAATGAGTTTAAGAAGCGTACTTTTACCAGAACCACTTCCGCCAGCAATGCCTACCCGTTCATTCTCCGCTACAGAGAAGGATACTTCATTTACGGCATAAACCGTATGATGGTGGTTCGTATATTGTTTACATATATGCTCAACTTGAATCATACTACACCACTTTCATTACGGAATCTAATAATACACGGGTATACTCGTCTTTTGGATGGTTCATAATATCTTCCGTCACCCCCACTTCAACGAGCTGGCCTTTATGCATTACACCAATGCTATTAGCGATACGCCCGGCCGCCTTGATGTTATGCGTTACGATAACAACTGTTGCACCAAGGGCTTGTGTTACCTCTTTTAAAAGGTCTAGCACAGAGGCTTGCACGAGCATATCTAGAGCACTAGTTGGTTCATCGGCAAATACGATGCTCGGCTTCAAGATAAGGCTTAGTGCAATGGCCAATCGCTGTTGCATGCCACCGCTCAATTGGAATGGATAGGAGTGCAAAATACGCTCTCCATCAGTGAGATGAACGAGCTGTAACATATTGATAACGCGACTGACCTCATAGCTTTCACCATGAGCACGGAACAAATCCTTAAAGTGATTTTCTACAGTCCGATACGGATTTAGATAGGCACTAGGATTCTGGAAGATCATAGAAATCTTTGTGCCCCGTAGTTGTCGCCAATCGCCATCACGCAACGTAGCAACATCGATACCATTTAGCCGGATTTCACCTGTTATAGTTGCTTGCTTCAGCATGCCGAAGGCGGCGCGGACCAAGGTAGATTTACCAGATCCACTTTCACCAACGATGGCAAAAACCTCGCCATTAGGCACGGAGAAGGATACATTGCGTACCGCCTCTTCCGCACCATATGAAATTGTAACATCATCAAATACGATACAATCAGATTTATTCAATAGTAGAATCCTTTGTTAACAAGTAGTAATCGATAGGATGTACAGATACATTTTTAACCTTAGATGTGGATACCACAGTTGTACTTGGATACAACAAGTAAATGTCTGCTACATCGTCAACCAAAATTTGTTGCGCTTGTTTAGCAATATTAGAGCGTTCATTTTGATCAAATGTTACGGACAATTGGTCGATTAACGCATCTACTTGAGGATTGGAATAAGCGCCAATATTTGCTTTCGCCCCAGATTTGTAGAACAAGCTGAGGTACCAGTAAGGGTCGTTTGTAGACATAGTAATAGCAGCACGTTCTAGCAAGTCAAAACTATCTGTACCAAGTGTATCTACTTCGTCAGGGCTTTGTAATTTTTTAAGTGTTACATTGATTCCCGCTTGTTTCAATTCTTGTTGAATTTCTTCGTACAGGCTAGTGTCTTTGCCCCAAATAGTTAGTGTTATAGATAATTCTTTACCATCTTTAGCATACACGCCGTTTGCATTTTTAGCATAACCAGCTTGAGTTAAAATTTGGTCAGCTTTGGATACATCAGTTGTCGGCTTATTAGCGATTTTGTCATAACCTAGGTTAGCAGACGGTGGGAATGGTGCCGCACCTGGTGTAGAACTGTTACCAATGATTTTCGCCATAGAATCATAATTAATGATATGAGCAATTGCATTACGTACAGCTTTATCATGTAATGGAGATGCTGCTGTTTGATTTGTTTTTAGCATAAGAACACGTACGCCAGCAATATCTTGAATGTTAAAACCATCTTTAAACAAGCTGCGGTTAGCAGAGTCTACTTTTTGGATAACATCCACATCTTTAGATTGTAACGCCATCGCGCGTTTATTATTGTCTTCAATATCTTTAACTGTTACAGAATCAAGTCCTGGTTTGCCACCCCAGTAATCTGCAAAGGCTTCCAATTCAATAGTTTCACCCTTTTTGAAACTATTGATTTTATAAGGACCTGTAAGAACTGGTTTAGATGCTATATCTTTAAGATCTGCAGTATCCATGATAACGAAAGCTGGTTCAGTCAAGCTAGCTAACAAGGAACCATTAGGTTCTGTTGTTTTAATAATCAAGTTTTGACCATCTACTGCGATGGATTCAATCTTAACAGCTTTTGCAGAGCGAGCACTTTGTTTCATTGTGTACTCGATGGACTCTTTTACCTTTTGTGGCGTCATTGGCGTGCCATTGTGGAATTTAACATTTTCACGGATGTGGAATTTCCATGTTGTAGGGTCCACATTTTCCCAAGAATCTGCCAATTGTGGAGTAAATTTCATATCTGGTGTGACCGTTGCCAATGTTTCACCAGCGCCGATACGCGTCAATGTCCACGCATCCCACTCGTGAGTTGGATCTAATGTTTCACCAAACCAATACAAGCCAACATTCATATGTTTCCCTTGTTTGCCTTGCTTAGCGGTATCACTTCCACAACCTGCTAAGAGAGCTACCATGCATAACATGGACAGGCATGCTAATAACCAACGTTTCATAAATGCTCCTTTGTAAAAATATCGCCCTTTTTAGGCTTTCATCATAAAAAAATCTATACAAAGCATAGTTAACGAGATACATCGAGAGCATCGCGTAACACATCGCCAATATAGTTAAATAAAACAACAGTAATAAAAATGGCAAGGCCTGGGTAAATCAAGAGCCATGGTGCCGTTTGTAGGAAGTCTCGAGAGCTCAATAAGATAGCACCCCACTCTGGATCTGGCGGTTGTACACCGATACCGATAAGCGAGAAACTAGCTACTAAAATGATGACATCCCCTAGATGTTGAATGATCACGATTACCAATGGAGGCAATACATTTGGTAAAATATAACGCCACAAGATACGCCAATTCGATGCACCAGACATACGCGCAAAAGTAATGTACTCCCCATGGCGCTCCATCTGGACAAGGCCTCGTGTGATACGTGCATATTCCGCCCACTTTGTAATACATAGGGAAATAATGACATTCATTATGCTAGGCCCCATAATACCGATAAAAGCAATGGCAATCACCATATTCGGAAAGCCTAATACTAAATCAATTAAGCGAGATAACCAACGGTCGATGCGAGGCGTTGAGAAACCTGCCAGACCTCCAATGACAATGCCAATGGCCCCACTAATACCGATGATAGTGAAAGCAATCCCTAAAGATGCTTTACCACCGTACAAAATACGAGACCATACATCTCGACCTAATTGGTCAGTCCCTAATAAGTGAGTACTACTAATATCTTGTAAACGATCTGGAATACTAGTTGTTTCAGGATCAAATGGTGCTATATAGGGTGCACATAGGAAAAATATAATCCAAAGAGCAGCCAAACATAACATGACATATAAGGTATACGGCTTTTGTCTACTCATAAGAACCTCCTTTTATAGCGGCTCTTCGTTTCGGATTCAGCCCAATACTCAATACATCAATAGTTATATTGATGATAATAAACACCATAGTAATCCAAATAATGTACCCTTGCATCAAAATATAATCACGAGCCACAATACCTTGGACCATCATATATCCAATACCTTTAATGGAGAACACCGTTTCAATAACAGCAGAACCACCAAGCATGGCCCCCATGGTTACGCCCATCATAGGTAGTAATATCAACCCTACATGAGGAAAGATATATCGGATATATACCATCCATTCTGGCAACCCTAGTGCACGAGCCCCTTGAACGAAAGGCTGACGAGACACCTCTAAGATTGCATTGCGCAAACGCCGAATATATAGTCCACAAAGCCATAGAGCCAAAGTCACCGCAGGTAAAATATAGGCAGAAAATCCGGTTGTGTTCGTTACAGACACAAGCTGTAACTTAACACCAAATAAGTACAATAATAAAAGACCTACCCAGAATCCAGGAATAGCTAAGGCTAAGAACGTTACTAAACGTATACCATGATCGATCCAAGAATCCTGATATTTCGCAGATACTATACCAAGAGGTATTGTTACTACAATCCCTATGACAAGAGATAAAGATACGAGCCCCAATGTATTTGGTAGGGCCCCTTTCAACAACGTAGCCACTGGCACTGCATAAAGTATAGATTCACCAAAGTCACCTTGTACAATTTGGCTAAGCCAACGCATATATTGTTGCCACCAAGGGTCATTTAAACCTAGTTGCTCCCTCAGTTGTGCCACCAATACTGGATCGGGTGTAGCCCCTATAAGATTAAACTTCATCGACACAGGGTCAATAGGAGATAATTTTATCAATACAAATGTACCAATGGTTACAGTCAATAAAATGCCAGCAATGCTCGCTAAACGTCGTAACACTAATAAATGCAACACATCACCTGCCTTCTTTATTAAAAATTGCCTCGATTTAATTATATCAACATAGTGCATATATGTATATTTTTTAGAATGATTATCATTATGAAAGTTTTGCATACCAACAAAAACGGCCCCTCATATGAGGAGCCGCTTCTTATATAACCCTTACAAAGTCCATGCGAGTGTTTCACTACATCCCGCATGCCTATCCCACTAGGCTGGACCTTTTATTTTGTATGTAGTTTTAGTGCTACCGTATTGGCGATAATTGCTTTAGCCATGTCTCGAGTTACAGGGCGTTCAAAGTACATCGCATGAGTTTGACCATCTTTCGTCCAACCTGCGAGGTATACCATTTTTTCGCCACCTTTGAAAGTAACCTTTGTACCGTTTACCTTTTCTGTAGCTGTTACTCGATAATCGTTATGATCACCGCTAATATCACCTTTTGTAGTCCCTACGCGATACACAATACGTTTGCCTGCTGCTTGGTTACGACTAGCATCTTCACCAGCTTGGTATGCATAAACTACTTGCAATACATCTTTTTCAATAGTGCTGACAGACTCAATATTGTAGCCTACAGGCAATACTTTAGGCAATTGAGGTGTAATATTCATGTACTTAGCGGCTTCATCAACAGTAGGGAATTCACGAATTGGACTTGGCATACCAACCATAGGAAATGCATGTTCTGCCACTACAGGTGTAGGTAGATCTGGTTTTAAATCAGCAGTGCCTTGAGCACCAGCCACAGTATAAGAACCTACGCAAGCACAAGCAACTGCCATTAAGACGAATTTTTTAACCATGGGTATAATCTCCCTTCTTTTACAAAATCTATATTATGAAACAACCACTTATATACCTTAATTTATAATCATTGCGTAAATACATTTTGCAAAATTCACTTTTTTAAAACTCACCGTGCAATTATACCCTAATTGATATGGGATTTCAAGTAACTATTTCTTATGTACCATAAAGCCTGCCGCTTGTTGGTTCGCCATAATTGTTACATCAGAGATTTGCAAGCGTTTAGGTTGATTAGTTACATACAATACGACATCAGCTACATCCTCTGGTTGAACAGCCTCAATACCGGCATATACAGATTTTGCTCGTTCCGCATCACCGTGGAATCGTACTTCACTAAATGGAGTTTCTACGATACCCGGTTGGATGGTTGTCACCTTAATATCTGTGGCAATTGTATCCATGCGAATACCATCGCTCAATGTTTTAACCGCCGCTTTTGTAGCGCAGTAAACAGCACCATTAGGATATGCATAAATACCAGCAGTAGAACCCATATTTACAATATGGCCTTCATTTTTATCAATCATAAAAGGCAATACCGCTTTTGTTACATATAAAAGGCCTTTCACATTAGTATCAATCATAGTCACCGCATCATCAACAGAGCTATCTTGGAAAGGATCAAGCCCTTGAGCAAGACCAGCGTTATTCACGAGCACATCAACGCCACCAAAAGCCTCGATAGCTGCAGGAACCTTACTTTCAACATCCTCACGACTACGCACATCAAGAACCAATGTCTCAACGCGTACACCATATTCCTTAGACAAACGAGCCTGCACCTCGCCCAATAACTCAGCGCGACGACCAGAAATCAACACATTATCACCATACTTAGCATACGCCTCAGCAATACAAAGACCAATACCAGACGTTGCACCAGTGACAAAAACATTACGAGCCATAAAAGCCTCCTCATCATCAATCCGTTCTATTCTAATAAATTCATTATACCATTATAAAAAACAAAAAACGCTACCCTACCACCTATAATCAGCAAAAATAGTGTATACATAAGCTGAGGCACATAATATTTGAACTCTACCACAACTAGAAAACAAATAGGGTCCCTACTCGAAGCCGCCTTGGGATCTACGCGTACCATCCCTCCCTTTCCCCAAATGATATGTCGGCGCAGATAGAAGTTAAAAGAATACATAAAGTGGCTTATAGATTTAGGAAAATGATAATAAAAAGAGGATACCCTTTCTGAAAACGACTTAGCGGCCCCGCATAGCTGGGTGGGTGGCTTTGGAGGCTTCCGCTATTCCCTAAATGATATGCTGACGCATCTAGTATGTAAGGCAAAGATATTTGAGCTCTACCGCAGTTAGAAAATAAATAGGGATACCTATTCGAAGCCGCCTTGGGCGCTACGCGTACCCATGAAGGCTGAGGATAGGTATCCCTATGGTTTATTTAGTTAGATGAGTAGAGCTCAAATACTGCAGCTCTTTATTTCAGATGCGCCAACATATCATTTAACACTTCCATGCAATCCCCCACGATACCGTAGTTAGCGTGTTGGAAGATTTCTGCGTTTGGATCGTTGTTGATAGCCACGATTGTATCAGCACCGGAGATGCCGCTCACGTGTTGGATAGCGCCGGAGATACCGAATGCCAAGTATAGTTTAGGGCTTACAGTTTTGCCTGTTTGGCCTACTTGGTATGGCAATTCAATCCAGCCTTTTTCAACGAGTGGACGTGTAGCACCTACTACGCCACCGATAGCGTCAGCAAGTTCGTAAAGTTTATCGAAGTTTTCTTTAGAGCCCATACCACGACCACCAGCTACGATGATATCTGCTTCTTGGATATTGTAACCATCTTTACTGAACGGAATGAAATCAAGGCGTTTCATGCGAATATCTTCAGGCTTAAGATCAAATTGTTCAATTTGAATACGGCCCCAGCTATCTGCAATACGTTCAGGCTTTTTGAATACGTTAGGACGTACGGAGCCCATTTGAGGACGATGGTTTGGAGAAATGATTTCCGCCAAAATATTACCGCCCAAGGCAGG